>NZ_CP049889.1:637500-937500 GCF_011299095.1 Jeotgalibaca porci
CTAAAAAGGACTGGGAAGCTCCCAGCCCTCCATTGCTCTATTGTAACGCTTTTGTTATTGTATCAGAAATCATAACGATTTCATCGAATAATTTAACTTCCATTGATTCGCCTTCTTCAATTGTTAAGCGAACACCTTCTTTATCTACATGAACGTCTACTAAACGGCCACGGTAGTTAATCTTGAAGTCATAGGCTTCCCATTGTTTCGGTAAGAACGGCTTGAAGGTCAACATTTCATCCGTTACATACATACCGGCAAACCCTTCAACGATTGACAACCATGCCCCACTCATTGACGTAATGTGCAAGCCATCTTCCGTATCATTGTTATAGTTATCCAAGTCTAAGCGCGCTGTACGTGCATACAATTCTACTGCTTTTTCTTCACGTCCCAATTCTGCTGCAATTATTGCATGAATACTTGGTGACAAGGAAGACTCATGAACAGTCATTGGTTCGTAGAAATCAAAGTTTCTTTCTTTCTCTTCCAATGTAAACTGATCACGTAAGTAGTAAATGCTTTGAAGAACATCGGCTTGTTTAATAAATGGCGAACGTAAAATCTTATCCCATGACCAATTTTGATTCAATGGCAAATCAGACGCATCCAAATCGCTCACCGGCATCAAATCTTTATCCAAGAACGTATCGTGTTGAACATAAACACCTAGTTCTTCATCATAAGGATAGTACATATTGTCAATAACAGCTTGCCATTTTTCTTTCTCTTCTTCCGTCACCGCCAACTCTTTAACTTTCGAATCGTCGGCTCCTTTCAGAGTTTCCAATGTATATGCCAATGACCAAGCCGCCATCCGGTTTGTATGGAAGTTGTTGTTTACGTTATTTTCGTATTCGTTCGGTCCGGTAACCCCATGCATCATGTATTTGCCTGCATGTTTAGAGTAATGTACCCGGTCGGCCCAGAAACGAGCTGTTCCTACTAATACATCCAAACCATCGTTCACACGGTATGATTCATCACCCGTATATTTCGTATAGTTATAAATGGCATGTGTAATCGCCGCATTCCGGTGAATTTCCATAAAGGTAATTTCCCACTCATTATGGCATTCAATCCCGGTAAAGGTCACCATTGGATACAACGCTCCTGCTAACCCTTGCTTTCCGGCATTCACATACGCATTATCCAATTGATTATGACGGTACTGCAATAAATTACGTGTTACTTCCGGATCTGCAACTGCTAAATACATCGGCACGATAAATGCTTCTGTATCCCAGTAAGTTGCACCACCGTATTTTTCGCCGGTAAAGCCTTTTGGTCCGACGTTCAAGCGGTCATCTTCGCCGTAATAAGTTGAGAACAAACCGTATAAGTTAAAACGCAGACCTTGTTGGGCTTCGTCATCACCTACGATTTTAACATCGGCTTTTTGCCAACGTACTTCCCACGCTCCCACGTTCTCTGCCAACATTTTTTCGAAGCCTTTCGCTTTTGCTGCTTCTGCAAGTGCAGTTGCTTTTGCTTCTTGTTCAGCCGGTTCAACATCACGACTCGTTACCATTGCGACGTATTTAGTTAGTACCACTGTATCGCCTTCAGAAACGCGACCCGTATATGTTTCAAATGCCTGTAAATTAGCAACTTCTGAACCGCTCAATTCCAAACCAGTTACGTCATTCAACATCAAGCCGGTTACCGTGAATTGTTCAATCCCAAAGTTATTTTTAATTGTACGAACAGTCACACTTGCAGGTGCAACATTCTCGCTCACTTGTTCCCAGAACATTTCTTCATAGTTCGCATCTTCATTATGAACCTGATTGTCCAATCCCGGTTTTAGTGAGATTTCCGGCTGACCTTTCAAAACTTCCGCTTTTACTTGGATAACAGCCATTTCTTTATCCACGATACTCAAGAAGCGCGTAAACACAAACTGAATTTCAGTTGCTTTATCTTCGCTCGTCCACACAAAACGACGTGTTAAAACGCCTGTCTTCATGTCCGATTCCAAATAGAAATCGCGGAACGTATCTTTCGCCAAGTCCACTTGATGCCCATCAACCGTAATACCAACTTGAATAATGTTCATCGCATTGATTACTTTTCCGAAATAATCCGGGTAACCATTCTTCCACCAACCCACACGTGTCTTATCCGGGTACCAAACCCCTGCCAAATAAGTTCCTTCATGCGTATCGCCGGAATAACCTTCTTCAAAGTTCCCCCGCATTCCCATATACCCATTACCAATTGATGTCAAACTTTCTTGAAGTCTCTTATCTTCTGGTTGGAAAGTTGAAGTCTTCACTTTCCACGGATCAATATCAAATAATCGCTTCATCGGTTCGCTCCACTCCTTTATACTGCCAGCTTTCTATTTATCTTCTTCTGCTTGAATAAATGCTTCTGAAAAACGTGTTTTGAAATATAACAAGATAATCATGACCACTAATCCCATTGACTGGATGCTCATCATTGACGTAATCTCCGGTAAAAATAACCCGATTACTAATGACGCCAACACTGGCAGTCCCATCGCGTTTAGAATCATGTTGACACTCTCTTTAAATGAATCAATTTCCATTTCTGAATACTTGCCCGCTAAAAACATAAAGAACGAGGCACCCAGTACTAATAAGACATTCATTAACAACAGCATTCCTGCTATCATGAATGAATAGGTCGCAACAAAAAATACACGATTCATATAATACCATTGCCGCCCTATCTCGGATCGGACAGATTCAACGGAATCGCCCCAATCTACATCTTTCGTATACGTTACCCGTGACAAGGGTAAATCCTTTTCCTGGAGTAATAATTCCGTTTCTCCAAAGAATATAACATTTTCAGCTTCCAAAGCCGTCGCTTCATCCTCGCCTCCAGCAACAACGCCATTTTCCTTGATAATGAAAAATGGCTCATTGCTGTTCAACGCCGTCACGACTTCCTCGTCTACCAAGTCATACAGGACTGGATAGGTCCCTTTTAAGTTATAACTACCTTCGTCTGCATAATTCAATACGATGGGAATCATCATGAGCCCATTTAAGAACAGGATGACAAAGATAATTTTTGACCACGTTAATTGTGTTCGTCCCCGAAACATTTTCACCGGCGTTAGAATACTGTTAAAGTAATTTAACGGAAAAGTTGCATTTTGCATGCGAGTCCACCTACATTTCTTTATTTTCTTCATTCTAGTTGAAGGTCGCCGTACACGCAATCGCAACTCCCTAAAATATGTTTAGCCTTTTGTACCACCAGCTGTTAAACCAGAAACAAAGTTCTTTTGTAAGAAGAAGAACAGGGTTGCGATTGGAAGTGCAATCAAGATGGCACCTGCCGCAAACAACGCCACACGTTGATCACGCGGGTTGTTAATAAATGTTTGCAAGCCATTTGCTACTGTATAGTTTGCTGGCGAACGCAGTAAGAAACGTGCAAGCAAGTACTCACCAAATGGCGACATGAATGCCCATAGTGCTTGAACCGCAATCATCGGACGGACAAGCGGTAAAATAATTTGCCAGAACGTACGTAAATGTCCCGCTCCATCCAAACGTGCCGATTCATCCAACTCCATTGGTACTGTATCGAAGTACCCTTTCATTAACCACGTATTCATTGGAATACCACCGCCGATATAAACGAAAATCAAGAACCAGTGTTGGTCCAATCCGCCCAGTAGCAACGCCATAACGTAAAATGCAGTAAGAGCCGCCGTCGTTGGAACCATTTGAACAATCAAGAAAAATTTCAATGATTGTTTACGGCCAATAAAACGGTAACGGCTATACGCGAAACCAGCTAACGTAATCGCTGCTACTTGAATAACCATCGTCGTAACTGCAACTTTCAAAGTGTTCATATACCACTGTGGATATAGTGTTTCTTGGAATAAACGACGGAAGTTATTTAATGTCCAAGGTCCGCTCAGTTTCAAGTCAAACGCCATCAAGTTTCCGCCCCGGAAAGCAGATGTTGCCGTAATCAAAAGCGGATAAATAATGATGATACTCATAAATACTAAGTAGGTATAGGTCAAAATTTTATTGAGACGGCGTGCACCTTTTTGAGTCCGGATTCTTTTAGGTTTATTCGTTTCCATATTCTAATCCTCCATTTCAAATGCACGAGTCCGGCTGAAGATTAACATTGAAATCGTAATAACGACTGCTGAGATAATCAATGTTACTGCCGAAGCAATGTTGTATTGTGGTGATTGCCCTGTTGTCAGTTTGTAGATCCAAGAAATTAAGATATCCGTTGCACCTGCACCTGACCCCACGCTACCCGGTCCACCTTCGTTGAACAGGTAAATCATGGAGAAGTTGTTAAAGTTACCCGTATATTGCGTTACGAAAATTGGTGCTGCTACCGCAAAGATTTGTGGCAAGGTAATATAACGGAATTTTTGAATGTTCGTTGCACCGTCGATAACCGCTGCTTCATACCAATCGCTCGGAATAGATTGTAAAATACCTGATACCAATACATAAATGTACGGGAATCCTAACCAACCTTGGATGGAAATAATCGCAATTTTCGTCCAGAACGGATCTGTTTTCCAAGCAATTGACGGAATGTCGACAAATGGTAAGTTATTAATAAACGGAATAACTTGTGAGTTAATTGCGCCAACGGAATCGTTAAACATATTTGAGAATGACATGATTGTAATAAACGCAGGAACCGCCCATGGAAGAAGCATAATAACTCCAAAGATACGTTTTCCTTTAATAAATGGTTGATTCAAAATCATGGCTGTAAAAATACCGATAGCAACTTGTAAGGTTGTTGCGGAAACGGTCCAGATAACCGTCCATGAGAATACAGCACCGAAAGTATCACGGTAAGTACTTAAAGAAACAATGTTCTTAAATGTATCAAATCCAACCCAATCGACTAAGTTGCCAGGTGGAATATGGTAAAAGTCATAGTTGGTGAATGAGATAAAAATCGTTACCAAAACTGGGAATAAGATCGCGAAAATCATGACAATATATGCCGGAATCGTTAGGAAATAGGCAAAGCCGTTGTTATAAGCATTCAGTAACATTGCTTTAGGTGAGTAGTTAATATTCGATGGGTCCAGCGCTTTTAATTTCGCCACACGATTGGCATCGTAAATATTAATCACCCAAATTAAAGCAAAGATAAGCATAACGAGTATTTGCAAGGCCCCTTCGATCATCATAAAGAGCGAGTGATCCTCACGCGGTGTTGTTCCTAAAGTTACTAAACCACTAATCGCATCTGCACCAAATACTACCATTTCAATGATAACAAAGCCTAAAAAGACAAAGAATAAAAGCGCTTTGGCCGTTTGTTTATTATAGAGCTGCCCCAGACCTGGAATGATAGATAGAAGTGTTGCTTTTTTAATCCGTTGTTGATCTTCGGTGGAAAATACAACTTTTTTCCGTCCATTTGATTGTCCCACGGTAATTCCCCCTTTTTTCAAAAAAACCAAAGGCAGAGACAGGGCATGTCTCTGCCGAACGGTATTTCATAAACGTGCTCTAAAATGCTTTTAGATTACACTGATTTTATTAATATTTTTGCTCGATGTTTTGTTTAATTAATTCTGTTGCATCGTTTGCAGATTCTTCAGCCGTTTTGTTTCCTGAAGCTGCGTCGAACATCATTGTTTCTGCGCCTGTCCAAACTTCAGCCATTTCTGGGATGTTTGGCATTGGAATTGCAGAGTTGTATTGCTCGATAACGGCAACAGCCAATTCGTCTTCACCAGCATCCGCAATCACTTTACGTGAAGCGTTGTTAGCTGGGATTTCAGCTGTAAATTCTTCGAATAGCAATGTTTGATTTTCTTCGTTTGTTACAAAGTTTAACCATTCTTGTGCCAATTCGCCGACTTCTGAGTAAGAAGAGATAACCCATGCTTTACCACCAGCAAACGGTGCATATGGATCGCCATTTGGAAGTGTTGGAACGGGTGCAACACCGTAATCAACGCCTGAGTCACGGTAGTTCGCTGCTCCCCAAGGTCCGTTGATGATTGCTGCTGCTGTTCCGCCGATGAATTGATCATCAATGAAGTTCCCAGAAGTTGTTTTGTCTAACATTCCTTGTGGCCAGTATTCTTGGAACCACTTAGATCCGTATTCAATCGCTTCAATTGCGCCCTCTGAATTTAAACCAACATCCGTTGTGTCTGTTCCATCTGCTCCAAATACGTATCCGCCGTAACCAGCCAATAGTCCGTATGAGTTGTAGAAGTCAATCCAGTTAGATAAGAAAGCAGTTGATTTGCCTGCTTCAGAAGCAAATGCAAAACGCTCATCTTTTGTTAATTCTTCTAATTCAGCAAATGTTGTTGGCGCAGTGTCCAGCAATGCTTTGTTGTAATACATGACCAACGCTTCAATTACGAATGGACTACCGTAGATTGTATCGTTCGCTGTAACTTGTAAGTTATCCGTTTCATCGTAACGACCATCTTCTGGCAATGTGACATCTAGCAAGTGTCCTTGTTGTCCTAAACCACCAACGCGGTCATAAGGCGCGATCATTACGTCTGGACCTAGCATTGCTGGACCATCCAATGGCAGTGCTTCAAGGTTTTCGAACATGTCACGTTCTGTTATTTCAACCGTTACGCCATACTCTTCCTCAAAAGCCGGAATAATTTCTTCAACAAACGCTGAGTAGCCGTCTTCGACTGATACGTTTAAAGTTTGGCCAGCGAAATCGCCGCTTGCAGTTTCTTCAGTACCAGGATCCGTTGAGCTGACAACTTCTGATTCTGTTTCTTCTCCTCCGCCACACGCTGCCAATAATAAAGCAGATGAAGCTGCCAAAAGACCTAATTTACTTTTTTTCCAATTTGTTAACATATTTCCATCCTCCTAGATGTCTATACATATTTTTTTATTACATATCCATTATCAGCTTGAAAACCCTTTTTTGCAAGCGTTTCCTTAATGTTATCGGTAACAATATAGTAATAATTAAAATACCGGTTGTTTTTCGTGGAAATGTGTAAAGATCATCGGCTCGCCTTTTGAAGCGATTAGACCATCTTTGACCACGATTGTTTCTGTATCTATTAAATTGCGGTACTCACCATCCGGCACTTCCACCGAAACATCATGACGTTTGCCATCCAAACTGAAAAGACCATGAACCGTCCGGCCTTCATAGACATAAGAACCGTTTACGACATCGACACCCTCTTCTGCTTCCAAGTGATAGGCACCTTCACGCACTGCCGCATCCACTTTTAGATGGCGCAAGCGTTGCATCAACATGGTTAATTCCATATCGGCTTCATCCCACGCAATGGGATCGACATTGAATAAATCAGGTAAATGCGCGATTCCTTTTTCTTGCCCGCCAAATACCAACGTTGTTCCTTTTTGGAAAAATAAGAACGCCGTCCAGTTCCGAACCGCCCGCGGATCTGCTACACGTGAACGGAATCGCGGGTGGTCGTGGTTTTCCAAGAAGCGTAATTTCACATAGTTCTTCGCATAGATACCGTCTTGGAACATCAAAATTTTCAAATACGTCTTTAAAGAAATTTCTTTATTTAAATAAGCGGTATAGAAATCTTCCACATCATAATCGTAAGTGATGTCAAAGGCTTCGAATACTTCGTTATCTGATAAACCAACGTTACCACGGTCGCGGTGTTCACGCAGAAAATGAGGGTGAACCGATTCCGCCAACCAAAGCGTATCCGGGTTTACTTCTGCGACTTCCTTACGAGCACGTAACCAGAATTCTTGTGGAACAAGACTGGCCACGTCACAGCGGTAGCCATCGACTATCTCCGACCACATCTTCAATGTTTCAATTTGATAGTCCCATAAATCCTGATGTGAATAATCCAAATCTACGATGTCATACCACTCGCCGACTTTATTTCCCATTTTGCCATTCGGACGGCGGTAGAACCACTCCGGATGTTCTTCTACGAGAACCGAGTCCGGAGAAGTGTGATTGTAAACGACATCAATGATACATTTCATATCATTCGCATGAATCGCATCCACCAACATTTTGAAATCTTCCAGCGTTCCATAAGCAGGGTTGATGCCGCGGTAGTCCTTGATTGCATACGGACTACCCGCCTCCCCTTTACGCATTAATTCTCCAATGGGATGAATCGGCATTAACCAGATGATATCCGTTCCCAATGCTTTAATACGTGGCAAATCCGGAATGATTGCCTTAAATGTTCCTTCTTTCGTATGATTGCGAACATAAATACTGTACATCATTTGGTTGCGTAGTTCTGTATTTGTATCGTAAGCCATAAACATCCTCCTACTTATTCATAATCCGTCAATAACACAACTGCTCCGTAGGCACCTAAGCGAACCGTATTTCCACCTTTAATGAGGCGAACGCCTTCATTGGATAGAATCGGACGACGATATCCGTTATCAGGAACAGGTTCTAAATCGTAATAGTGCATATCTTCGGTAACGTTACAGATAATCGTTGCGACTTTGTTGTCGAGCTCGCGTTCGTATGCGTAGAAATGGTCATCCGTAAGCAATAAACGATAGGCGCCACTGTTAAATAATTCTGTACGTTTCAAGTCCAATACTTTTTTGTAATGAATCAAAATACTGTTGGAATCCATCATCTGTTCTTTCACGTTGTATTTCTTCTCGACATTGACACCGCTCCACGGCTCAACCGTTGAGAAACCGGCTTGATCACCGTCATGCCATTGCATACCACCACGCGCCGAGTCTTTAGACGTTTCCCGTAAATTGTGCAACGCCCATTCCCGGGTATAACCCAGGTCTAACGCTTTTTCATAGAATTTTTGCGCTTCGGGCGAGTCGAAATCCTCAATCGCATCGATGAACAAATTCTTCATACCGATTTCTTCACCGTTGTAAATAACCGGAATTCCTTTTTGAAGATACATCAACGTTGCCAACATCTTCGCGGAGTTGTCGCGGTAAACGTGGTCATTTCCGATTCGGGAAACAGTCCGGGCCATGTCGTGGTTACTCCAATAAAGCGTCGGCCCGCCGACATCATTCATCGCATGTTGCCACTGATCCATATTTTCTTTAAAAGGTTGATACAGTAAGTTTGTTGCCTGCATATTTCCGTTCAAACGCGGGTCTTTCGACTCTTCATCCATCGTAAAGTAACGGAATGTAATGACGGAGTTACAGCCGCCTTGGTTGGGATCGCAATACGAACGCGCCAATTCAACATCCGCAGAGGCCGCTTCACCCAACATATAAATGTCTGGGAAATGCTCGCGCAAGGTTGTGGTGTAGATGCGCATGTATTGATTCACCATCGGCAAGTTCGCATAGTATTGTTCCGCCAGGGCAATTTCCCCTTCTGGCAAATCCAGATCCGGATAGCCCGCTTCTTTCACAATGTGGATAAAGGCATCGAGACGGAATCCGTCAATCCCTTTATCCAGCCAGAACAATGCAATATCCGTAAGATCGCGCCGTACATCCGGGTTTTCCCAGTTTAAGTCTGGCATTTCTTTGGCAAACAAGTGGAAATAATACTGATCATCATCACGCGGACCTTTCTCCCAAACTGAAGTCCCGAAGAAACCTTCCCAGTTATTGGGTGCTTTCGCACCTTCTTCTTTCCCATCACGCCAAATATAATAATTGCGGTATTTATTATCCGGTCCCTTCAATGCCTCTTGGAACCAAGGATGTTGGTCAGACGTATGATTTAAAATCATGTCAAAAATAATTTTAATTCCTCGGGCATGTGCTTCGTGAATCAGTTCCTCTACGTCTTCCATCGTCCCAAATTGAGGGTCGATTTGCATATAGTCCGAGACGTCGTAACCGTTATCAACTTTCGGTGAAGCAAAAATCGGGTTAATCCATAGCATGTTCACACCGAGACTCTGGATATAGTCCAATCGACGTGTAATTCCCGGGATATCGCCAATCCCGTCATGGTTGGTGTCCTGGAAACTCATTGGGTACACTTGGTATAAAATCGTTTTATGCCACCAGGGCGTATGTGGATCCATGTTCCTGCCTCCTCTTAGAAATCCTCTTACTCCTAGTTTCGCTGAAAACGATTCCGAAAGCAAATTGTTACCGTTACCAAAATTACGTTTTGGATGCGTTCAAGTTCTTGTTATAATAGAAGATAAATAGATGAACGGATGGTGCGTGAATGGAGAAAATGATTGGTTTTATTGGCATGGGAAATATGGGACAGGCGATAGTGAAAGGCATCTTAGAGGCGGGCTTTACGACGGCCGAAAATGTGATTGCTTCCAGACGAAATGTTGATTTGCTTCAGGAGTTACATGCTGATTTTGGTATTCGGGTAACGGGTGACAACAAAGAAGTTGCACGCGAAGCCGATATTTTATTTTTAGCGGTTAAGCCGCATTTATATGACAGCGTGATTAAAGAAGTCCGTGATGTGGTGAAGGCAGAGGCGATCATTGTGAATATTGCAGCCGGTGTTTCACTTTCCGATATCGCGGAGTCATTTGGCAAACCTGTGAAAGTCGTGCGCGCTATGCCCAATACCCCAGCCGCAGTCGGTGAAGGAATGGTTGCGTTGTGCTTTAGCGAAGGGTTATCGAAGGATGAGCAAGAGGAAATGGTCGCCTTGTTCGGGAGTTTAGGTAAAGCGGAAATTGTCGAGGAACGGCTATTTGATGCCGTCATCGGCGTGAGCGGTTCATCGCCGGCACTGTTGTTCATGGTTATCGAAGCGATGGCAGATGCGGTCGTCAAAGCCGGTATGCCCCGTGCGCAAGCCTATCAGTTTGCTGCCCAAGCGATGCTCGGCTCAGCTAAAATGGTGTTGGAATCCGGCGCGCATCCCGGTGCTTTGAAAGATGCCGTGTGCTCGCCCGGTGGCACGACCATTGAAATGGTTGTTAAAGCCGAAGAAGCCGGTCTGCGCAACGCCGTTATACAGGCAGTCGAAGCAGCGGTGGCTAAATCGATCGAGATGAATGGATAAGTTCTAAGTCAGTTGGTGTTTTATGGTGTGAAAAATAAGTTGACTTTATTTTCAACTTTCACTAAGCTAGCGAGGTGCTCATTTCAGAAAGGAACATCTCTTATGCTTCAATTAAAATCAGTAACTAACTTAAAAACACTCTTAAAAGTGCGGCGCTTGTATCTGGATGCATTTCCAGGTTTCGAACGTCTGCCTTTTTGGGTGTTGCTCTACAAAGCCAAAAAGAGTGACAGTAAACTATCCGCTATTTACAACGGCGACCAGTTTGTGGGTCTGACAAATGTGGCGTATTACCAAGATATTGTGTATCTTTTTTATTTGGCGATTGACCCTACTCTCCGTTCACACGGATACGGCAGTAAAATCCTTCACCTTTTGAAGGAGAACTATCCGGACAAACGTATTTTTCTCAATATTGAAAAAATCGATGAAATGTCAGATAACTTTGCGCAGCGTGTGAAACGTAAAAATTCTATCAGCAGAACGGCTTCCAAAATGCCGATTTTGAAGTCGAAACAGACGCGGTCACCTATGAAATTTTATACACCGGGGGACCCGTTGCCAGACAGGATTATGACTTATTGTTTAAGTCTTACTTACATCCCATCATTAGAAAACTCTTTCTATAAAATAAAACAGGAGCCGGAAATTTTACAATTTCCGAGCTCCTGTTTATTTTGTACTTTCTCTCATCACCAGTTGTGTATCAAACTCGATACTTTCAACTTCCTCATTCGGTAACTCAATCTTATTCAATACCAATTGCGCACATAACTCACCCATTCGGCGGACGTCCTGCTTAACAGTTGTCAGTTTGGGAACGGCAATCTGATCCAACAAGACGCCGTCGAAGCCGATGACCCCGTAGTCTCCAGGAACTGACTTACCCGCTTGATAAATCCCATTTTCAACGCCCAACGCTAAGCGGTCCGATCCACAAACGAAGCATGTATTTTCCGGATACATATGCAGATTTTCCCGGAAGTATTCCATCGTCGGAGTCGAATGATTATCAAAACGCAGAATCTCCGGTTCCATCCCGGCGGCAGCCATCGCATCCAAATACCCTTTTTCACGCGAACGTTCGAACCGGTCTGTCACGTCAATTCCGACAAATGTAATTTTGTCATAGCCTCTTTCGATTGCAAAGTTCGTCGCTTTTACCGTGCCGCCGACATTATCAGAATCGACATATGTCACGCCGTAGTCATTTTCCCCAAACAACACGACCGGCTTCGGCATCTCCTTAATCCATTCATAATCATTCTCGCGCATGCCCATTATAATATAACCGTCGCACTCCGTTTTATTTATACTATCCTGCGTAATCAACTGCAAGGCATAATGATTTTTATCCAATTCACTCGCAATCCCAATAAGCAAATTCATAAAATACGGATCCGTTGTATCCATTTCCTCCAAAATCATTACCTTTACAATCAATGTTCTGTTTTGCGCGAGAGCTTTCGCCACTTTATTCGGGCGGTAATCCAGCTCTACCATCGCTCTGTGAACCAAGTCACGGAGTTCCTCAGTCACTTGTTCGGGATGATTAATCACGCGCGAAACTGTCATTTTTGAAACATTCGCCAGTTTGGCAACATCATTTAAAGTTGGCATTCGGTTACCCCTTCATATAAACTTATTTCTTCTATTATACAACAAAAGTAGCCTTTCCCCTATAAGGAAAAGACTACTTTGGGAGAACAAGACAATCCGCACATACGCCGTACACTTCCATCCGGTGATGCGTGACCTCGAATCCGATTAGACTTTCCGTAATATCTTCTAAATCATCCAAAACCGGATAATATAAATCCAGCACCGCACCACACTTTTCACAAATCGCGTGGTAATGTTGTGTATTCGTAAAATCAAACCGGCTCGCGCCGTCTCCGTATGTCAGCTCTTTAACAAAACCAACCTTTGTAAATAAATGCAGGTTATTATAAACAGTTGCTGCACTCATACTCGGAAAGGCCGCTGATAGTGCCTGATATATTTCATCCGCAGTGGGATGATTGTCCGTTTCCACCATAAATTCGAGAATTGCTTCCCGTTGTGGCGTAATCCGGATATTTTCATTTCTTAACTTGTTCAAAGAATCTGTTACCATAGGATGTGCCATCATTATGACCCTCTTTCTGATGGGTAGGCTTCTTTACTCGACATAATTATAACAAATTTTCAATCAATTTCCACAATCTTTGCCTTTAACCAGTTAGTGATTTACAATTAAGGTAAAAATAGGATATAATGACTCGATAAAAATATTTTTCCGGAGCTGAATAAATATGAAATTAGGTGCGCGTGCGTTCAAGACCGGACTAGCTGTGACCTTATCAATAATACTCGCCCAGTTGATTTCAGTGGATGCAGGCGTCATTGCTGGAATCTCTGCTGTCCCCTCAACGCAGCCCTCTGTGGCTAAATCGTATTCGACCATGCGGAACCGACTCATCGCCAACACAATCGGTGGTTTTCTAGCCGCCATCATTGGAACCAGTATTGACATCAATGTCATCGTCATCGGACTAGCTACTGTCCTTCTCATTGCCATCTTAAATTATTTAAAATTGAGTGATGTGATTAGCTTGGCAGCGATTACCATGATTGTGATTATGCTAAATGACAGCGGATCGCTCTACAATGTCGCAGCCATTCGTGTAGCCGAAACCTTTATTGGTGTCATCATTGCCTTTCTGGTCAACACATTTATTCATCCACCGCGATACGGTGAGAAACTTTACCATATTATCGACTATGCAACGAGCGAATTTCTCGTCTGGATCAGTTCCAGTTTGCGGAAAAACACTGATTTTGCGATTATGAACAAAGACTTAAAATGGGCGCGCGTTCAACTCGCTCGGATGGATTATTTCTTTGAACTCTTGCAAGAAAGTAAATTACCCTTCACCAAGTATAAATTAGATGAACAAAAACAATTAGTTATTTACCGACGTATGATTAGAACGACACGTGCGGCTTATGGCGTTCTGCTCGTATTGCACGATTATGAAAATAGCTTCTTTAATTTCCCACAGTCCATGCGAATTACGATTCGTGAGCGTATGGAAACGCTGATGACGGGGCACGAACAAATTATGTTGAAATTCAGTGGCCGAATCGCACCCGAACAAGTCCATTTCTTCGAAGCAAATAAAGAAGAGCGAAAACTACTGCTCGATAACTTTTTCAAACACGCACGCGAAGAAAGTAACGTCCAAGACTTTGTCCATCAAAAAGGGTACAGCGGTATCCACTTGATGAGTGCCATTCTGGAGTACGAAGACGAGCTGATTAAATTTAACAAAGCCGTTTCTAACTTCCGCCAAGGAAATAAACATTACCATATTTCACAAATTGATGACTTTTAAGAGCGAGAAAGCCGAGGCGTAAAATGCCCGGCTTTTTTTTGAGGAATAGGCATGGATTACGAATCCGATCTGGATCTGTATGGAAAGTCGGACATGATTACCCGCACATGTCCGATTTATCCACAACATACAAAAACGGTTCTATGTCAAATAGTGTTGGTGGACCAACTGAAAGTCAAAGCGAAAACTAATTCGCTTTGGCTTTTTCTTTTTCTTCTTGTCGGCGCTTTTCCTCCTTGTAATGGAGTGCCTTCGGCTCAAATTGGCTCGCCGTCAGGCGGTAACTGATGAGGATGCGTGCACGCAGGTGGCTATAATTTCGATAACCGAATCCGGAACGCTTGATGTTTTTTATTTTATTGTTGACCCCTTCGATGGCCCCGTTGGACAAGGTATACAGACAAGCATTCCGGATGCCTTCCTGATACTTGAACAAAGTCTGCACGGTGGTACGGACTTTTTTTGGCAGTACATATTTCCTGGATTCTTCTAAAATGGTTTTGAATTGGTCAAAGTCATGCCTTTGGAGGGCGAAACGTAGGTCATTCACCAAGGTATAAACCTGGCGCAAGCGCGGGTTGATATGCAATAAATAGTCCACCATCATCTTCTCGGTCACCAGTCCCTCGTAAAGCCGGTGCGTCCGATAATCGGTGACGTCTAATTCCCACTCATTTTTCAAAAGCAATTTCCATTGTTTCTTCAGCTTACGGTAGTCCGTCTCGCTTTTTTTCTTGGCTTCATTCATGACGCGGATACGGAACGAATTGAGTGCCCGATTCAGGTGTTGGACAATATGGAACCGATCGATAACGATTTGCGCTTTAGGAAAACAGTCTTTTACGACCGCCAGATACGGGGAATACATGTCCATCGTGACAGTCTTCACGCTATAACGCGATTCCTTGGGATAGCGCATGAAGTAGTCAATCAGCTGATTCTGCCGTCTGTCCTCGACGACATCGATCAACCGGTGGTTTTGGGCATCAAGAAACAGGAAGCTCATGGCGCCGGACACATTTTTGACCGACTTGAATTCATCGATGGAAAGGTGTTGCGGGAGATAGATATGATTGGCCTCCAATGGCTCCGCCACTTTTTCAAGGACTCGGATGACCGTGCTGTTGGAAACGGAAAGGTGTTGCGCCACCAACCTCATGGACTGGATTTCCCGCAGTTCCATCGCGATTGTCCGTTTGATGATGTTGGAGATGAAGCAGTGTCGTTCAACGAGTTTTGTTTCAGCGATGAAGGTTTGAGCACAGTGTTTACACAAGAAACGTTGTTTCTTCAGACGCAGGAGAACCGGCTGGAAATTGATGTGGGTCAGCTTTATTGTGGACAGCTTCGTCCCGTTCTTGATGATATCTTGGTGGGAATCGTTTGTGATGCCGCATTTCTTACAACACCGCGGGGTGTAAGATAATTTCCCTTGGACAACGATGTTTTTAACTTGCTTGTTTTCTTCGAATACAACGGGCATGTCATCTAAATATATATTTGGGTCTTCTATTCCGAGCATTTTTTTAATACAATGAGTATGGGCCATGTGAGTCCTCCTATTGTTTTGTGTGGTAACTAAATTATAGGGGTTCACTGGCCTTTTTGCATTTAAAAACAAAAATGGTGCCAGTGAATCAAAATGATTCACCAACACCAAATATTATAGAGCCACAAAAACCTGAAGCATATTTGCTCCAGGTTTCTTATTATTGTTTATTTTTCAAAACAAACTTCTCAAGTGCATGTGCGACACCATCGTTTTCATTCGACAACGTCATTTCTTTTGCGATGCCTTTCAGACGCTCGGTTCCGTTTTCCATTACCACGCCCAGACCTGCAGCTTGAATCATGTCATAATCATTATTGCCGTCGCCGATTGCCATTACTTCATCACGTGCAATTCCCAAATCTTCCGCTAATTTTAATAAGGCGGTACCTTTGTTAACGTTTTTGGCACCTATTTCTAACAGATAGTTCTGGCTGCGTGCGATGGAAAAGGCTTCGTAGAATTCAGCCGGCAAAGCGGCTTCCACCTCATCAATCTCGGCTGTATTACCAAAGAACATTGTCTTTACATAATCGCCTTCTAGTGTAGCCAGTGAAGTCAATTCAACAGGCATGCGAACCGTCTCCCCTTCGCCTTGCAACTCAGGACGAATCTCAGCCGCTTCTTCATCCGGGGTAATCATGTAGAAATGTTCCTCGTTCATAAGCAGAAATTCGGCAGAAAAATCTTTACCAAACGCATATAATGTTTCAATCATTTCTTTTTCGAACGGCCAAACCTCGATGATTTCGCGCGTATCAGTCCGTGTAATCACAGCCCCATTTTGTGAAATGACGAAATCATCTTCCTTAAACATCTCAAGTTCTTCCAAATAAGGCATGATTCCCGCAATGGGACGGCCGGTACACAGAACAATTTTCACACCTTGATCCATTGCTTTATGAATCGTCTGCTTCACTTTAGCTGTCATAATCTTCTCTTCATTAACAAGTGTTCCATCGATATCTATCGCCACAAGTTTAATCACTGCAACACCCCATTTACTCATTTGAATCTATTGTACCAAAATTACTTCTTTTTATGGAGAACCGTCGTCGAAAAGCCTTCGACCTTAATTTCATCGGTATCAATCCAGACACGCGGATTGTCCAAAGTCACCTGACAATCGTGAACCAACAACTCGAAATTGTCCTCTTCAATACGGAAGTAACGCGGATCGCCATTTCCATTAAAGAAAACATAATACAGATCCGTTTCGTTTTCCAGCTGCCAGACAATTTGATAGTAATCAGCCTGCAAAACTTCCATATGTTTGGCGATTTCCTCAGAGCTACGCATACGGAAAAGCGGCTCGGAATGACGCAAACGAATTAACCCTTGCATGTACGCCACTTCTTTCCTTTTCGTATCCCGGCGGTCCCAATCCATTTTGTTGATTTCATCACTTTGGTTATAGGTGTTTTCGTGTCCTTGTTTCGTACGTAAGAACTCCTGCCCTGCATGAACGAATGGAATTCCTTGGGCTAATAATCCCAAAGTCGACGCCAATAAATGGCGACGTGTACGTGTCCGTTCATCATCATGCGCCATATTAATCACTAATTTATCATATAAAGTATGGTTGTCATGCGCCTCCACATACTGAACCATTTGATCCGGTTGTTGATACCCCGCGATATCCTGCGGGTAGAATAAGCCACCTTGTTGGTTAATCGCAATCCATTGTTCCATAAACGGCTTTCCCGAAATGAAGCCTGTATCAAACGCGCCGTCCATGTCCGAACCTTTGATAGCCGTACGCATGGCATCATTAAAATGCGCAATACGCGGCATTTGACGTGCATTAATACTCGTCGCCCGTCTCTCTTCTGCCAAACTCGTGTTTAAATTCCAACCCTCACCCAACACGATAATCGAAGGGTCAATCTCATCCAACGTATCTCTAACAGCGTTCATCGTATCAACATCGTGAATTCCCATTAAATCAAAACGGAAACCGTCAATATGATATTCTTTCGTCCAATATTTCACACTGTTTAGAATGTATTTTTTCATCATTTCGCGTTCGGAAGCAGTGTCATTGCCCACACCGGTTCCATTCGATAAGCTGCCAACTGCGTTACGGCGGAAATAGTACCCCGGCGCAACCAATTCAAAGGGATGGGAATCCGGATCATAAACGTGATTGTAAACCACATCCATGATTACACGAATACCTGCATCATGCAGCCCTTGAATCATTTGTTTCATTTCCCGAATTCGTGTTTTTGGGTCACGTGCATCCGTTGCATACGATCCTTCTGGAACATTATAGTTCTGCGGATCATAGCCCCAGTTATATTTTTCCGTTTGATTTTCTTCATTCACAGTTTCAAAATCGTACATCGGCATCAGCTGTAAATGCGTGATACCCATTTCTTTTAAATAATCCAGACCCGTCGTTAAACCTGCCGGTGATGTCGTTCCTTCTTCAATAACGCCCAGGAATTTCCCACGGTTCGTTGCACCACTTGACTCCGCCATAGTAAAATCACGAACGCTGGCTTCGTAAATAACGGCATCAGTTGATGCGGTAAATGCCGGCATGCGTTGGTTCCACTTTTTGGGATTCGTTTTGCTTAAGTCCACGACAACAGACCGCTCCCCATTGCTCGTAGCGGCTATCGCATAAGGATCCGTTGTTTCTACATAATTACCATCCGGATAAAAAACGCCAAATTTGTAAGCCGTATTGTCCAAGTCGCGTAATACTTCAACCTCAAATGTTCCCGGAGCCGTTTGTTTCATCACGATGTGTTCCGCTTCATCTTCATATAAATGATTAAATAAAATAAGTTCAATTCGAGAAGCCACCGGAGCCCACAAGCGGAAAAGCGTTCTTTCCGGCGCATAAATAAATCCAAGCTTTTTATCCGTTGCATATTGTGAATCAAAATTTTCTGTTACATTCAACAAACCAGTATCTACGTTATAAGGGGGATCTTTCAGAAGCTGGCCTGTGAATACTAGGCTGTTTATTTCCATATTATTCATTCCTTTGTAAATTACTATTGATTAGTTAGTTTCAAGAACCGCGATCTTAACGGAACTCTGCATTAATTTCAACTTAATTATAACGAAAAAGCGTTTTCATTGATAGCGTTGAGGATTAATTCTCACAGAAATATAACTAATTAGAAATAAATACGAAAAAATTACCCCGCGAAATGGTTTCGCGGGGTACGGTTTTATTCGGATTCAACTTCATCCCAACCCGGTTCTTCAGGTTCTACCGGGGCTGCGGGTACTGATGATTCTGGAACTGGCTCCGGCTCAGGAGTTGGTGCTGGAGCTGGTGGCTCTGGTGCAACAGGACTTTCAGGTACAACTGGGCTTTCTGGAACGCTTGGTGTTTCTGGTGTTTCCGGAATCGTTGGAATAATTGGATTGGTCGGTTGAACAGGTGTTTCCACCGGCGGCACATACGTATCCTCTTCCTCTGCGTCGCCAATCCATTCGTCAACTTCCGTTTCTTCTTCTATCCATTCTTCCTCAAATACTTCACTCACAGGTTCTTCCTCTGAATATTCTTCTTCTTCTTCTTCGTAAACCTCAATCACGATATCAACTGCAGCTGGTTTTCCATCTAATACATATGCAGTTGTTGTGTCGATTTCAAGTGTTTTTAAGTTTTCAGCAAACATCGTCTTCAATGTTTCTGCTGCTTCTGGGGTAAATGCACCCTCTTCGTTATAAAGACTCGCAATCTCTAGCGTATTTGTAGTTAAATGGTCCATTACTTGATTATGAATATTGAAAACTGGAATTGCATAGGTTTCACTTTGACTGACAAGTGAATCAATTTCAACTTGGTGCCAAGAAATCTCTTCCTCTTTATCCGGATCAACTTCTTTTGGTGCTGGCGTCACTAAAACGATCAATGCTTCTGGTAAAGCATCTTTCATTTCGTCGTAAGCAGCCAACACTTCGGTAATATTATCTTTCTCAACCGGATCGCCGTACTCGTCCCAACCGACTACACCTTGAACAGGCATTGGTGTATGGAAAAATACAACATCTGGGTTAAGCGCGATCAAATCTTCAACTCGCTCGCTAATCGTTTCATTTTCCAGAGTGCTGACAAAACTTGTCTTCATTTCAGTAAATGCACGTTCAGTTGCCAATTGCGTCATATTATCCACAGCCCATTGCGCCTTGTCTTCAATCTCACCGTAAAAAGCAACATTTGTATCACCTTTTGCATATTTTACATACTGTAAAAAATCTGCAACAGTGTTAGTCTCACGCTTTTTATCAAAGGCCGCTAAAAATTTAGCCCGTTTTTCTTCTTCTTTTTTCTTCTGACGAGCCTCAAATGACTCCGTTTGGTTAATTGTTTCATAGTTGCTCTTATTAATCAGTTCTTTTTGATTTGCTTGACGATAACGGAAGCCGAATAAAATAACAGCAACAGTTATAATGCCAAGAACCACAACGATAAGCGTATCTTTCTTTTTCAATCAGTCTCGCTCCTAAGTTCTACAATTTTATAATATATGTGTACCTTTCTTATAGTAATACAAATAAACTCTTTTTGCATTAAAATTTAAGGAAAATAAAGCTTTTTCGATTTTTTTGCTTATATATATGTATAAGGAGGAATCGAAATGAGAAATAAACCTAAAAATCTGCATTTAATGGAAATTCTACACCCACGCATGCCTTTCAACAGTCAACAAGAAAAAATCTTTACTGATGCTAAGAAGGGGTTCGACGGTGAATGTGCCGCGGACAATCAGATGGACGCATTTCTGGATAATTGTATCATCATCAACGACCTCTGTCTCCAAGCCAATCGCTTTTGCCAAATCGACAAACTTATTATCGCCCCTTCCACTATTTATCTGCTCGAGATTAAGAATTACGGTGGAACGTTTATTTATGACAACAAGCAATTTTTCAATCGTAAAATGGAGGAGCGCGATAATCCCTTTCTCCAACTTGAAAGAACAGAACAGCAACTTCGAATGTTTACGAAAGCTTTTGATTTGCCCATCTATTCTCGAATATTGACAATGAATGCTGCTTTTCAACTCCATGGTTCGACAGTGGACATGCCGCTTGTTCCTTACGGCCAACTTGAGTCATTTGTTCGTTTTGTGGCAAATGACCGCCGAATCCTGACCAGTTCTCACTACGAACTAGCGCGCTACCTCCGCGAGTCGCATCAAACTCAGAATCGTTATGAACAGTTGATGCCTTTTGATTTTCCTGAGTTGAAACAAGGCGTGTTTTGTTCCAAATGTGAGGCGGAGATGTCTTTGGTCTCTCGGCGTTCTTTTTTATGCGAGGCATGTGGATCTTTAATAACTAAAAGACAAGTCGTCCAAAAATCATTAGAAGAGTTGCGAATTCTGGGTATCTCACAGAGAGCTGGCGGCAGACTGATAAGGGAATGGACGGGGAATCAAATGAATCTAAGAGGCATCGAACGTTCACTTCAATTTTTAAATAAAAATGACCATTCAAATTTGCTATAACCGCCCTTTACCGGCTTTCAACAAGATAAATATTTCTGTATGCCGGTATTTGGCTCCATTTACCGGCGTACAGTAATTTCAAAAATGCTGAAAGCCGGTATAATGACACTTTTACCGGCTTTCAGAGCATGAATATTTCCTGTACGCCGGTAAAATAACCCAATCACTCAAAAAAACAACCACCCGCTCTCACAGGTGGTTGTTTTTATTGCGTATCCATCACTTGTTATGCTTATGATACGACAGCTGACGATATCTTTCATACCATAATTCAACGTACTCTTTGGAAAATGGACCTTTTTCTTCGTTAATCCAATTCACCAAAATTTTGACGTTTTCTTTCAAGATATGGTCGATTTCTTTTGGATATTGCATACGAGCGCGGTGCAATTCGTATTCATCTACATCCAATAAGCGTTTTTCACCATCAGGAAAAACCTTGATATCCAGATCATAGTCGATATACTTCAAAGCTTCATCATCAATTGCATAAGGTGAAGCAAGATTACAGTAATACGACACACCTTTTTGACGAATCATGGTTACAATGTTGAACCAATAATGCTTATGATAATACAAGAGCGCCGGTTCACGCGTTACCCAACGACGGCCATCAGCCTCCGTCACAAGGGTATGATCATTGCAGCCAATGATGGATTGATCACTGGTTTTTAATACCATGGTGTCACGCCAGGTACGATGCAGGCTGCCGTCATGCTTATAACTCTTGATAGTGATGAATTCTCCTTCTTTCGGATGATGCATCACGGTGCCCAACTTTCTATATCTATGTGGGTCAAAAGGCGGGACCTTCTAACCAAATTACAATACACAAGACAGTATATCATAATATCAAAAGTTGTGGCATACTTTCACCACGATTAAAATAATTTTCGTTCGTGCTTTTTCACGATTTCCCACATTTTCTGCTGCGGAACTGCAAACGCATACTCCGGGAAATCTTCTTCCAAAACCCACTTCATATTATCCGCCAACTCACGCTTTGAGTCTGCTTCCTGCACATGAACCTGAACACGCCACTTGCGGTGACTGAACACATGGGTAAACGAACCAATCGGCTCATCTTCCGGCCCCTCTTCCACCAGCGGAAATGTCCAGAAATCGCCCAACAAGCCGCCACTTGGCCGTTTCTCCATTAAATACGCATTCCCGCGACGCACAACAACCCCATGCAAATCCATCACAACCGGCTTCTTCGCCTTCGATTTAAACGGATATAAATGCATCGTCCCATTTTTATAAGCCGCATTAAATTCACGTAAAGGACTCTCTTCCGGACGCGGATTTACCGGTCCACAAATATCCGATCCCAAATCCATTATCGCCTGATTAAAATCTCCCGGGCGATCCGGGTCAATTACAATACGCACCAGCAATTCAAACAACTTACGCGTCGCAGGTTTCGCAATATCGTCACCGATTTCAAACAACCGACTGAACACACGCATCACATTTCCATCGACTGCCGGCTCGGGCAAGCCGAACGCCATTGAAGAAATTGCACCGCACGTATACGGCCCAATCCCTTTCAGCTTAATAATTTCCGCCGGGTCAGAAGGAAACACACCGTCATAATCCGTCATTACTTGTTGGGCAGCTACCTGCATATTCCGAACGCGCGAGTAATAGCCGAGCCCTTCCCATGCTTTCAATAACACTTCTTCATCCGCCTCCGCCAAATCGCGAATCGACGGAAACAACATCACGAAGCGGTTAAAATACGGAATGACCGTATTCACCTGCGTCTGTTGCAACATGATTTCCGACACCCAAATGCGGTACGGATCCTGATTCATTCGCCATGGTAAATGGTCGCGCCCTTTCGCATCATACCAATCTAACAAGGCCTTTCGGAACGCCACAATCGTTTCGTCCGACCACATCTCAACACCATATTTTTCTAATAAGAGTTCTTTATTCGTCATTTAATTCCTTTTCCTCTATATATGTATTTATCAATTCGTTTGCGAAGCCCTTTTGGTACAAACTTGCCCGTACTTTTTGAATCAAAGCGCGGCCTTCAGCCTTCCGCGCATAACGGATCCAGGCCTTATCCCCCTGTACCCGCAACGCATCCAATTCGTCTTCCGTCGACTTCTCCGTCTCTACCTCTTCAAACACCTGTTGGATGATTTCCTTATCAAACCCTTTTTGTTGTAAATAAAGGCGCGTTTTCTGGCCGCCTTCGCGTGACGACACCCGGCTTTGTTTCCGCAATGTCTTTTCCGCCAACGCCAAGGCATTCTCCAACTGTACGTTCTCGGGATACTGGTCTAACGCCGTCATAATGGTCGGCTCATCCAACCCCTTCTGCTTCAGTTCTTGAGCAATCACACGTGGCCCTTTTCGGTTAATCGTCATCATCGTCCGGGTATAACTTTCCCCGTAAATGAGGTCATCGATATACTTTTGATCACGCAAACGTTGTAAAGCCGGTTCGATATAAGCCTCGGGAATCTCCTGTTCACGCAGCTTCGTCCGCACTTCTTTTTCACTTCGGAGACCGTAAGATAAATAATCGACCGCAGTCGTATAAGCTAGATACGCGCTATTTTCACTCTCGATTTCTTCCATCCGCTCCGGCGTCAGCTGCATGCCTTTATTCAGACCTAATTTAATCAAAACAGCTTCTGAAACAGGGAATGCATACGCGCCGTCCACAAATATGTTAAAGCGGTCCTTCCGTTTTTTCTGAACTGTAATTTTTGTAATTTCCATTTACCGACTCTCCTCGCATAAATGATTATATCAAAAAAGGAAATCCGTTTCCGGATTTCCGTCTTATCCCACTTATTCTTCTTTCGTTTCAGTTTCGCCACCGAATGGATCTGTCGAAACTTTGTCCACGTCCGGGAACGCCACCTCGTCATGTTGCAATTCATCCAGAACAACTTCTTCGTCGCCCTCTGTCACATCACCGGCTTGCGTATCTGCTTCAATCGGCTCACCGGTAATTTCATCTTCCAAAGCAGGTTGTTCACTTTGTGTTACTTCTGTTTTATCCGGTTCAATTTCACCGTGTTTGAATTCCTCTGTCATTTCAGCTACTCCTTCCGTTTCTGCACTTCTAGAATGTTTTGGCACATCGCCATCAGCAACATCAGCATCTGTCCAATCCGGACGAGCTGCTAATTTCGCATCTTCCTCTTCTTTGATAATCCCGTCACGCACCATAAAATCGGCATGTTCCGGATCAGCAGGCGGTGCCGTATCCACTAATAACAAGTATTCACCATTTTCGAGACTTTCTTCAAAGCGCTCATACGTTTCTTCATCAATTCCAAATTTCTCAAAAATATCCTCTTCGTCTTCTGGTTCATTTTCGTCATCATCACCGTCTAATTCGACAGTGAAAAAGGAAACAATTTTGTCCCATAATGACTCCCCGCGTGTTACGACAACTTCAACCCCTGTTTTTTCTGTCAGACCGGAGTCACTATCATTACGGGTTACAACTAGTAATTGTTTAGACTCGTACCCACTTTCATGTAAGTCATTAATTGCTTCCAACAAATGGCCATACTCTCTAAAAGCACCTTCGATTCTTCTATTCATTGCAGTCATCCCTCCAAGCGATATCTTTATCTTTATTCTATGTGAGGGATGGCAATTTAACAAATAATAACTCTTTTAAGTGAAAAAGAGTTTGTCCAACTCTTCTAAATAAGGGCAATCTTTTAGTTGCGGATTATCATTCTTCCATTCCTTGTAGGTTACGCGCACCAGCTTTTCAGCTAAAGCTAGTTCATTTAACAACGGTTTTTTCGGCATCTCCAACATCTGCTTGTGCAGCACTGTTTTGGTCGAACGCGTATCACGACGGACAATATCTACATCAAATTGATGCGTCGCGTCCATCAACCGACGATGTTGCGCGGCATAAAGTTGAACGGCAGGCGCCATCCGCTTTTCAAATGTCTTGACACGTACTTGTAAATCCAAAAAATTCCGACTGAAAAATTCCAACCGTGTATAGCCGTTATCGTTGGGGTGCTCGCGGTATTCGAGTAAATGGCTCAGGCTGATCCAAGAGACATCTTTTTTCATCGGACCAGCAATCGGCATAAAGGCTATTTTGCCTTGTACATACGGACAGCTGTGACCAGAATGTCCATTTACCTGTTTGGCGATTTCGCGCATCTTACTATAGGAAGGCCCCGCATGCTTAAAAATCCGGTCCATAAAATCACGCGTGCGTTCGGTCGTTTTTACCACGCAACCATCCTCGTAAAAAACTAACGTTTCATTCGGACAATTGTGATTAAATTCACTATGATGAATAACAAAAATTATTTTTTCCAGTTGAATAGGGGCATCAATCGCCTTGATTGCGGTAGCTGCATACTGCATCATATCTGTTCGGGTGTTTATGCGAATATTATTGGAATCATACACGTATTCACTTCCTACTGTTTTCTCCGTAACATTTGGATCAGAACAATAGTAAGGGCTTTCATAATTATCGATGAATTCTAAGCCTTTTTTTCCGAAATACTGATGAAAATAAAAATCAACTACCATTTACCTACCCCTCTCTATATTAAGGAGTATTATACCCTAAGCAAAACAAGATAATCAACATGATATTCATTTTTTCCTAAAATATCTATTTTTAGCCCCAAAAGTGTTCAAAAAGACAAATTAACGACTGTACCGGTATCAAATCGCTGTTTGTCAGACCCTTTCTCTGTTCGCTATAGTCACTTTGAACAGAACTAAGGCCTTGGTAAGTTCACCACATTCATCCGGGAGGTATTACGAATATGGAACAACTTACACATTTACTTATTCAATATGAAGGGGTTATTTATAACGAACTGAAACGAATCGGGATGTATCGCTCGTCCCAAGATTATGAGGACTATTACCAACTCGGCTGCATGAAATTATTTGAATCCTTCACGACATGTGGGGTGGATGCCTTTAGTGAAAGGTACCGCTATCAATTTGTAAAATATGCGGGTCAGAAAATCCGATGGGCATTTCTCGACCAAAAACGGCGTGATCGTTATTTGATTGACCACGAAGAACAAGACGATGACTTTGAAATATGCCTATCATACGGATTCGAAGAGAACATTTTCTTTAAGGAGCAACTCTTAACCTTGATGGAACTGTTGACTGCTAAAGAAAAAAATTTTCTACAGGAGCGTTTTATCAATGGTTTGAATATGTCTGAAATCGCAATTAAGTGCGGAGTATCGCGGAAAACGGTACATGCTTGGCGAAATGGCATTCAGAAAAAGGCACAATTTTTGAAGAGGGGGTAACACTTTCAAGAGGTGTTTCGTTGTTATGAGTGTAGCCGCTACAAAATAAAAAATGCAGGAGGAAACGACATGAACAAGGAATGGCAAGAGGCAAGTGTGGAGTTGTATTTCAACGACTTCGAAAATGACAAAGAAGTGAAACAGAATTTTGGTAATTTGAAAAAAGATGTGACCGCAGATAGTATCGGTGCGTTCCAAGAAGCAGTCGCAGGTTTGATCGTATTTCCAGCAACATACGCAGTTGTTACTGAGAAACATCGCATCGTTTAATTAAAAATTAGGAGGAAAAACCCATGGAAAAGACATTAACACTCGAATTGAAATTTAAGACATCGGAAGGTAAAAATAAAAATTTAACCTTGCGTAACCCAGCTGCGGAACTCACAGCTAGTGCAATCAAACCCGTAATGGAAACCATTGTTGGTTTGGATGTCTTTGATATTGAAGGCGTAAATCCATACAGCATCGCGGACTCCGCACGTTATGTGGAACGCATTATTACCGATATTTTATAGAATATTGGGAAGACTGGCCGGGGATTTCCCCCGGCTATTTTTGTAGAAAAAAGGAGGAAACAACAAATGAAAATCGAACAACAACTCATCGGGATGCCGCAACTGCGTTTGGCGGAGGCACGGTATATTGTCGCGCATGAATCAGGGAATCCGAATAATACGGGACCACACAGTTTAGAAAATGAACTTGCTTATATGAAACGGAATTGGGAAAATGCTTTTGTTTCTCATTGGGTTGGGGGCGGCGGACGGATTGTCCAGATCGCTAAAACGGGACTTGTTCAATGGGGTGCCGGTCCCCGCGCCAATCCTTTCAGTTTTGCTCAAGTGGAGTTGGCCCGAACGAACAACCGCGCCACATTTGAAAAAGACTACGCTGCCTTTGTCTGGCTGCTTCGGCACTTAGCGGAAATGGCTGGCTTACCGATTGTTTTGAACGGTTCCGGAAAAGGAATCAAAACCCACCGTTGGGTTTCTGAAAATTTAGGCGGGACAAATCACGTGGATCCGGACGGTTATTTGAAACAATGGGGTGTGACGATGGCCCAGTTTAAGAATGATATCGAAAGTCAACTTCACAAATTGCATCTCGTCGTTCGTGGCGATACGTTGTGGAGCCTCAGTCGTCGGTACCGGACAACTGTTGCGCAGTTAAAAGTGTTGAATGGACTAAAGTCAGATTTGATTATTGTGGGACAAGTTTTGAAAGTGGGATAGAATGCGAAAGGGGCCGGTATATAACTCCCGGCCCCTCTCTATTAACGAATGATACCCGATTCATTGCCCACTTTCGGACATAACTGGGGAATGATGCCCGATTCATTGCCCACTTTCGGACATGACTGGGGAATGATGTCTGATTCATTGCCCACTTTCGGACATGACTGGGGAATGATGCCCGATTCATTACCCACTTTCGGACATAACTGGGGAATGATACCCGATTCATTGCCCACTTTGTCATGGTTGTTGCTAATTTAGTAGCTTACGGATACGGTATGGGTTAGAAGATTCAGATCTAAACGTTTTTTTCACACTCACTTTTAATATACATTCACTCGATACTTCAAATGCCCGCATTCATTCTTCAAAAACTTCCGAAACTGGCGGGTTTGAATCAGAGGCGGATACTCTGCCAACTCCTCACAAAATCCTAAACACGACATATAAAACCGCGTTGCATCACGCTCGGTTTCAAATACATACTCCTCAGCCAAATCCAGGCTGTGCAGGAAATGCAGAACCACAACGTTTCCTTCTACGAATTCCATCCCCATAAACGCATTCATGTACATATTTCCACCTCATACAAACATTCATTTTTTTAAATGTTTATTTAATTCTTCCACCAGGTGAAAAACTGTTGTCGAGGGATTATCTTTCGCAGGCGAACGCGACCGCTTTTGATACAGCAATTTCGCATTGGCGATTGCCGCATCCTGCCGTGACAACAACTTCCCATACATATTTGGTAAATTCTTCTTGTAATGCTGCTTCATCCGCCTCGCCAACATGTCACCGTATTGAAAACGACTCACCGGCTTTTCGATTAACTCGAAATGCAACAAATACCACAATTCAAAGGCTTCATTGCTGTATGCGACCCGATACCCTTCCGAATGGCGCGCTTCAATATATCCAACGGCATTATTAAACGTGACTGCCGAGAATGAATCCTTATCGAACACAAACCACATTTCATCGAACTCTTCTTCACGCCCTGCCATCATTTTTTCCGCATAATGGACGAGAGACATTGTATTTCGCCCGGTCCCCCTGATTTCGACCTGTGCCGACAAAACCGGAAAACTCCGGAAATAATTCGGCTCCGTTTTGGTTCCTTCACATACAATCAAAAAGGTCTTCTCCGGCAACCGCGTTTCGACTTCCCGCTCATACCGTTTTTTGCCGCGTCTATGCTTCGCCATTGTCCACCCACCAATCTGCTGGTGGTAAAAACGGCACCGCGCCATATTTCCCATTCAAATAATTCTGATAGAATTCAAAACTATTCTTCCGTTCCCGTTCATCAAACTTAAATTCAACCAACGAAACCAATGCGCTATTTCCTTCCTGGCGTTTTTCTACAAACCAAATCTGATCGCGTCGGAACAGTTCACTCCGCAAATTCGAAATATCATGTGTCGAAAAGACCAATTGTGCGCCATTCGCATTAAACTCACCGCGAAACAATTCCAGCACATACCGCGTCATCAACGTATGAAAGCTTTGATCCATTTCATCAATCATGAGTAAGCTGCCATTTTCTAGTGCCTCGATAATCGGCCCCGCCAACGCCAGTAATTTAACAGTCCCAGCCGATTCCACATCTTGAAAGACAAACCCTTCACTGTACGGTTCAAACGTCCCGTCCAACCGTTTCTTTTCTTTAATGACGAAAAACTCGTCATGATGGCGCCCATCTTTGTCTGCCACTTCACGGATTTCAATATCTTGAATTGACGGGTCCGCGACTTGAATCAATGTCAGTAAATTATGTTTGTATTTCTTCAGGTGCATTTTAGCCATCGATACCGATAAACTGCCGTCCAAGGAACGCATAATAATACGCATATCCTGAAACCACTCGGCCATTTCAGGGTGATTTTCAATACAGTCCGCCAACATCAAACGCTGTGGAAACCGCTCATCCACACACCACGTTCCTTCTACTCCCGCTTCCGTCCGGTGAAAAATGAGCGCCTGTTCATCACCATTTTTCTCCATAAATAAATACTCTTCGGTAATCTCCGTACGATTTACAAAGAAACCATAGCGATAAAGTTTTTCATTAATTAAAAAACTCGTCTCAAGTAAGGTCTCTTTTTCTTCAGAAGCCGCATCCAGATGGAACGGTTTAATTTTCTGGAACCACCGCGCCTCCTGCCCTACTTTCACAAAAAGACCCTCACGAATCAGTGCCATCGCTCGCAATAAGTTACTCTTCCCACTCGCATTGGCTCCGTAAAGCGTACTCACTTTATTTATCGGGAAAATATCCGTTTCCGCCACAGTCCCGGGGTGTTCCGCAATCCGTGTGCCCATCATTGAAAATGTTTCTTCGTCACGAAAAGAATAAAAGTTCTCAACTACTAACTCAACTAGCATCAAAAAGCCCCCTCTCATGATGATTATACCAAAAAATGGCCGAGAACTAAGTCTCGACCACCTACTTTTATTGACGAACCAAGTGAATGCTGAATCCGTTTGGCTCCAATACTGAACCCGTTTCCGTTTCAGTATTCCGACGCCCGAAGACAACTTTCGCGTTTGGATCTTTTTCGATTGTAAAATCTTCTTCCCCTTGGTTGAAGTAAGCAATCAACGCTTCATCGCCGATGTGACGTTTCACGCCGACAACTTTCTCTTCATCTAAAACGATGTCCCATTTCAAGAAGCCGTAAGATAAGAGCGGTTGGAACTCTTTACGGAAAGCAATCAATTCCTTGGTAAACTCATACATAGCACGGTCTTGACGCTCTTCTTCCCACACCATGCAACGACGGTTTTGCGGATCCGCTCCCCCCATCATGCCGACTTCCGTTCCGTAATAAATACACGGCGTTCCGTGCATCATGAACATGAATGTCAACGTTGCTTTTACCAAATCAATGTCGCCATTTGCCATCGTTAAAATACGCGGCACGTCATGCGAATCCAACATATTAAACATCGTTTCCTGCGTTTGCTTCCGGTATTGCATCAATTGCTCGTTCAATACGTTGGCCATTTTACGCGTTGGGATTTGCTTTTCAACGAAGTAGTCAATGATATTCCCCACTAACGAATAGTTCATAACGCCGTGGAATTGCTCACCGTCCAACCATGAACGGGAAGACGTCCAAATTTCACCGAGAATATAAAGGTCCGGTTTCACAGCAAGACACGCTTCGTTAAATTTACGCCAGAATGCGTGGTCGACTTCGTTCGCTACGTCCAAACGCCAGCCATCGATATCGAATTCTTTAATCCAGTAAGTCGCGATGTTCAACAAATACTCTTGCACTTCCGGATTGTGTGTGTTGATTTTCGGCATCATCGGCACATATGCATACGTTTCGTACGGCAAGTTTTCCACGTGTTCAATCGTTTCCGGTGGACGGTTACGAATTTCTTCCGCACTCGGTACCGGATGTTCTTTAATAAAGAACCAATCTTTGTAACGGGATTCTTCTTGATATTCCGCGACATCGCGCCATTGCGTGGACTCCGCACCGATGTGGTTAAACACCGCATCCAGCATCACACGCATCCCGCGTTTGTGCGCTTCTTCGACGAACGAGCGGAACAAGGCCTTGTCGCCGAAATCCGGATCCACTTCATAGTAATCCGTTGTATCATATTTATGGTTACTCGGCGCACGGAAAATCGGTGTCAAATACAAACCGTTGATTCCCAAATCTTGCAAGTAATCCAATTTATCCATGATACCTTGGATGTCCCCGCCGTAGAAATCCGTCCGCGTTAATACGTCACGGCTGTCCCACTCCAATACGTTTTCCGGGTCATTTTTCTTATCCCCATTGCTGAAACGCTCAGGGAAAATTTGGTACCAAACCGTTTCCTTTACCCACTCCGGCGCCTTGAAACGGTCGCTCTCGTGGAAATACGGCAAGCGGAAATACAGACCAGAGTTTTCCAGCGATTCCTTGATGTACGGGTACACACCACGGTCGTTATAAATAACGTCCGATCCGTCCTCACCATAAATGTGGAATGCATACGCCATCCGTTTGACATATTCGTCTGTATCGATCATCCAGTAGTCATGCAAGTCCGTAGACGCAATTTTCTCCATTTGCAGTTCTTCTTCGTACCATTTGTTCAAATGTAAAATAAACGGGTCACCCTTGATGAAGCCAACTTTCGCGACATCCCCTTTTTTCGTCCGCAGCCGAACGTGTACGTGGCCTGGCGCGTAAATGTAGCAATATTCACTCTCAGGACGGTGATAAAATGCTGCTGTTTCCATGTGATTAAACCCCTTTCATTACTCTCCCCGTTTAGTCTATCAAATTGGGTGATTTGCACAAGTGTTTTGTGTCTATTTGGTAGCGGTAACAGGGGGAGTCTCGGAACTAGATTTGGGATTTGTCAGTTCTAGTTCCGACTAAATAACTATCCTCGGAACTAGACTGCTGATTTTCTGTTCCTAGTTCCGACTTTTTGATCGAACTCGGAACTAGAACAGCTATAATTAACATCTAGTTCCGAGTTGCTTTGAAGATTCCTCTTTTCGACACCATCCCCCCGCAAAACCGATACAGCCGGTCCACTTCCGGCTTGCACCCGGGAAACAGCACATCCATCTCAGCCTTCGTCCGGAGCAGAGCCGCACCTTTCGACTCAACAACCTGACAAACGGGGCACCACATATATTTATGGCTCTTCTCAACCAACAACCGCCGACACGACGTACACAGCATTCCCTTTCCAACCGTCTCCCAGGTGTAATCAACCTTCAGCCGATACGGATTATCCTCACTATGCTTCGCCAAAATCCGCTGTGCTACACGCATCTCCCATTCCGTCAGCACGCCAGCATGCCGTTTTATTTCTGAAACAAATTCCGGAAGCTGCTGCGGCAACACAATCGGCATCTCCGGCTGCACACCATACAGCGTCATCTCGGGATTCACGAATACCAATCGTGACAAAACCTGCAGCGGAATCCGTTCATATTCCAACATCCGACAAAACAATTTCTCGGCACGTTTCAATTGATCGAGCGGATCATTCGTCAATCGCTCGAATCCCTTGTCACCGACCGTATGCCGGCCGCTCCAATTCTTTGCATCCAACAAATAAATCCCATTTGCACTCACCAACACCGCATCAATCTGACACAGCTGATTCCTTGCCAGCGTAAAATCGCTGATTTGAATCACACAGTCCGACACACTTTCCAATGCTAGATCCAAGCGACATTCCCCAGCAAGTCCATCGCGCATGTTTCGCAGTTGGCGGTCGACTTCCGGCAAAAATGCCATCCTCCCATTCAAACTTTCCAATACTCTCAACTCTGCAGGAATATTTCTGCTTTTTATCTGCATGCTCATCACCTCATACATATATAAGCAAAAAATCGCGAAAACCATTTTTTTTGTAAAAAAAAAGCGAGAAACTCATTTTTGAGTTCTCACTTCCACATTCCGTAATGATATATTTTTCAATATTCCCTGTTCAACGTACCGGTACCAAACCACTGCTACCCCGATTGCGAACGCCGGTGACAATGCCAATGCCACACGCGGATCCATGGCTTGTCCCAATACCGTGACGAACAACACAATCGCTGTCGTATGCGTCAAATACAAACTAAAGGAAATCCTGCCCAAGAACAATAGAAACGGCGACTTAAAAATCCGCGTCCAAAATGGCGACTCGATAATTCCAACCAGGACCAACACCAAACCGGCACAAGTAAACAGCAGGGCCATCCGTCTTTCCAAAGCAGGGCCAACAATCCATTGAAACGGAACCAGGATCAATGCGCTTGCGAGCAACCATTTTCGCTTCCGATAAAAAGCTCGGACTTCGTCTAAGTGCTTCGCCAATACCGCCCCGACTAAGAAGAATATAAAATAAAACGCTACACGCCCTACTGTTCCCGAAAAATTCATAAAGACCCAGGCAACAGCCAAGCTGGCAGCCACGACATCTCCGGTCGGGAACTTTCGCAACGCCACACCGATAAACGGCATGAACAACGCGATCCACCATTCCAAAACAATACTCCAAAATGCCCCGCCTGACGTATCTAAATCATGATGCATCATCAATAACTGACGGCCAACTTCCGGCACCGCCGCCCATTTCACATTAAAGGAGCCGCTCAATCTGACCGTTTCTTTCATTTCACCGAACAGAATAATAAGTCCAAATGTGACCAGTAAAATGACCCAATATGGGAGCACCAACCGCGTGAAGCGTTTTTCGACAAACTCCCCAAAGCGGATACTTCGCCCGTCAATATACGGTTTGGCGATTACAAAGCCAGCGATTAAATAAAAGACAATGACCGCTTCATTACCCGCCCACACTATTTTTAGAGGTGACTGCGTAAACCAGCGCCACCCTTCGTTTATAAACTCAAATTTTCCGGCTGCATAACCTACCGGCGACCAATTCAAGACGTGGTAAATTAAAACCACAACCGCCGCCAACCCGCGCATGCCGTCAAATATTTCAATACGCTTATTTTCTTTCATCACAATCAACCCTTCTATCACAGAATGATAAATGATAGAAGCCGGTAAACTCAAACAAAAACCCCTGTTTTAACCAAAATGTCATACAAACAGCTGCAAATATTCCGGTTGGACGCAATTGGCGGTTATTTAATCATTTTTGGTAGTTTCAAAAATGAAGATTTTCTCTATCATGTACCCAGTGAAAAACAAAACCAAGTCCACCAAGAGTTTAATCGCCGTTTCTGGGAAACCGGTCAAGCGATACACAACCGCAACCAAAAACGCCGACGTAAACATTTCTGCCAATACTAAGCTAAAATATTTCAGTGCCGGTACACGATGACCGCCACCATTTTGAAAAACGACCCGTTTGTTGATGGCATAATTCACTACTGATGAAAATACCCTTGAAATGACCGTAGCAAGCAATATTCGTACGTCGCTGTCCAGATGCCTAAACAAAAATATAACGAGCTGAAACAGCACGATATCCACCAAAAATGATGAAAAAGAAGACAGCACGTATTTTATAAACGTTTGAAATAAAATCCATAGGTCAGACCACGTAGAAACGCTCCGTGGTCCCTGTAATTCAGACGCCACTTGAACTTCTTCCACCACATATTTCTTCTGAATTGCAGAAATTAAAAAGCGGAGCGGAGAGTCAGACTCCGACACGCTTTCGAGGATTGCTGTAGGAATTGCCAGCAGACCCGTACGCGCATCATGGATACGGCGGCTGTGGATGAACCAAAATGCCAGACTAAACATGCGGCGGCTGAGCTTTTGATCCGGCTGATAGCCCAGATAGATTTTTGAAGAATCAGCCTGCAAAGCATCCATTAACTTCCTAACATCCGCTTGTGTATAACCCTTGTTTACATCAACCATAACAATACCAAGATAATCATCACGATTTTCTAATGACATAAAATAATCCAAACCATTCGGTGCCACTACTACTTCCAAGTCAGGCCAGTCTACCTGTTTATTGACTATTATCAAAATCCGTTTCATTTGCTCGCCTCCTCTGTAATGCCAGTATAGCATCGTACTGAGGGCGGGCCAAAGAGAAGCAGTTTAAATATCATTCAATAAATATTTTCCGTGAAACAAAATTCCATGCCATTACTAATACTGTTGCGAGCACTTTTGAAAAAATATAGAAGATACTGAAAAACTCCACAAACAACCACATGAAAAATTGATTTAAACCCAAACCCACAACTGATAATAAGATAAAAATAATAAGTTCTTTCCGTTTTTCGTGTGGCCCGAAACGACTGTTAAACACATAGCGCATGCTGGCAACATAATTAAACAACGTTGCTACAATAAATCCGATAGCCGCAGAGGTTAGGTAATAGACACCAAACGTTTCAGTCAAAATGGTCAACACCACAAAGTCAATTACAGTCGCAATAATCCCTACTACTCCAAATTTCATTATTTGCCCTATCAATTTACTCATCGTCTCTCAAATCCTTGTCTGTTTCTTTCAATATATATATAGGACGACGTTTTGTTTCCAGATACGTTTTACTAATGTATTTACCCAGAATCCCTAACGATAGCAATTGAATGCCTCCGAGAGCCAAAATAATAACGACCAATGAAGTCCACCCCGAAGTCGGATTGCCGAAAATGAGGGTTCTTATTGCAAAAAATACGGCCATCACTAAAGCAATCAGAAATGTTATAAAGCCCACTACTGACGCAATGGCTAAAGGCGCCTCCGAAAAAGCCACAATTCCATCGATTGAATATTTAAACAAACCCCAAAATGACCAAGACGTCTTGCCTGCCTGTCGCTCAACGTTACTGTATTCGATATACTTCGTCTCGAAGCCAACCCACGTAAAAATTCCTTTGGAAAAACGATTATATTCGGTCATCTGCAAAACCGCATCCACCATCCGACGTGTCATCAAACGATAGTCCCGCGCTCCGTCCACAATATAATTATCAGAAATCCGGTTAATCAACTTATAAAACATTTTTGCGAAAAAGGAGCGGATACGCGGTTCACCGTTACGATCCACACGTTTTGTCCCCACACAATCGAAAGCTTCTTTCTTCAATGTTTTATACATGCTTGGAAGTAGCTCAGGGGGATCTTGTAAATCAACATCCATCACCGCCACATAATCACCTGTTGCACTTTGCAATCCGGCGTACATCGCAGCTTCTTTTCCAAAATTGCGAGAGAAGGATAGATACCGCACTCGGTTATCCATCCGAGCTAACGTACGCATGCTTTCCAAGGTATTGTCCGAAGACCCATCATTTACAAAAATAAGTTCAAAATCTACTATTTGAGTAGCTGCCATATTTTTTTTCATCTCGGCATAGAAAATCGGTATCATTTCCTGTTCATTAAAACACGGAATGACTATTGAAATTAAATCTTTTTGCAAGCCTATCAGCTCCTCAGCGTTTAACTTATATGCTTATTATTATACATTAAAATAAAAGATACATTTCCAATGATTAGGCATAGTAATCAAATCAATTTCTCTCTGTTCCCTTTTCTCTTAAAAATACTATTATTTAATTTTTACTATGTTAACATTACTATATAATCTCTTATTTTTCCAAAATAGATTAAATAGAACGAAGGAGATACAAAAATGAAGAAAATAATGAGGTCCCTATCATTCGTCAGTTTTCTTTTTACTTTCATGTTCGCCACTCAATCAACTGTTGATGCAGCAGAAAATTTAGATGTTATATATCGCACGCATGTAGAAAAAGAAGGTTGGCAGAATCACGTATCTAACGGAGCTATGAGTGGTACCCAAGGGAAAGCTAGGAGATTAGAATCAATTGACATCTCAATACCAAACACTCAAAATGGTGGTGTTACTTATCGCACCCACGTTCAAACGTACGGATGGATCGATTGGGTAACCGATGGAATGGAAAGTGGAACAACTGGTGAAGCAAAAAGATTGGAAGCAATCGAATTAAAGCTAACTGGTAGTCTTGAACAAACACATGATATTTACTATCGTGTTCATGCTCAAAAGTTTGGATGGTTAGATTGGGCTAAGAACGGACAATCTGCTGGAACAGCTGGATTTGCTTACAGATTAGAAGGTATTGAGATTCAAGTTTTACCCAAGGGCAGTGCTGCTCCTGGTCCGACTGCAAGACCTTTCGTTCAATATACAAAACCCCAATTACCTATGAAAGTAAATTACTCCACACATATTCAAAGTTACGGATGGCAAAGTTACGTAAGTGATGGTCAACTATCCGGTACCTATGGACAAGCAAAAAGATTAGAAGGTATTAAAATTAATCTAGCTAACCAAATCTACTCCGGTGGAATTGAATATCAAACGCATATTCAAAGCATTGGTTGGCAAGACTGGAAATCTAGCAATGTAATGAGTGGAACTTCTGGACAAGCAAAAAGACTAGAGGCTATAAGAATTCGTTTGACGGGTGAATTAGCTAACTACTTTGACGTCTACTACCGCGTTCATGCACAATCATTTGGTTGGATGGGATGGGCTAAAAACGGTGATCCGGCTGGTACTTCTGGATTCGCTTATCGTTTAGAAGGCATCAATATCCAGCTTGTTCCAAAAGGCAATGCTGCTCCTGGATCAACCGCTAATGCATATCAAATTTATACTAAACCAAGCACACCTGCTCCAAGTCCTGGTAATACTTACGTTGATGGAAATGGTAACGGTTTGATTAAGGGCTCTGTTAACTATATCTACCATGTACCTGAAAGCAAATACTATAACGTAACAACGAACGTACAATACTGGTTCAAGACTGTAGATGAAGCTATAAAAGCTGGCTACCGAGCACCACAATAAACGCAAAAGAAGCTCCAAACCACATTTTGGTTTGGAGCTTCTTACATTTTATACATCCTATTTTTTCACATAGCTTCTAATAGTACTTCCAGGTGCTTTTTCACCTTTTCTTACTAGTTTAATTTCGATACCTTCTAGACGTTTGGCTAAGCCTTCAGTCCCTGCAGATTCACCATTCTTAGCCCAATCTAACCAACCATAGCTTTGTGCGTGAACTCGGTAGTAAACATCGTAGAACTGAGCCATTTCATCAGTGAGACGGATTTCTACCGCTTCTAAGCGTCGCGCTTTTCCTTGAGTACCACTGATTTCCCAATTCTCTTTCCAATCTTGCCAACCTTCTTTTTGGACGTGCGTACGGTATTGAATACTCCCAGTCAGGGATTGAGTGAAGGTATTAATCAAAATTCCTTCCAGACGCAAGCTTTGTCCTGAGGTACCACTCATTTGCCCATTGGAAACTGTTCGTTGCCAACCAACTTTTTGTACATGGGTTGTATAGTTCACACTCGGATTACTAAACACATATGGTCGTTTCGTATTCCCAGGGGCTTTATCTCCTTTTTTAACAACTAGTACTTCCAGGCTTTCTAAACGTAAATCTAATCCAACCGTACCAGCAGATTCTCCGTTTTTAGCCCAGTCTAACCAACCAAACTTTTGTGAGTGAACACGATAGTAAACATCATAGTTTTCTGCAAGTTTACCCGTTAATCGAATACCTATTGCTTCTAAGCGCAATCCTAAACCTTCTGTTCCGCTCAATTCATTATTTGATTTCCAATCTTGCCATCCTTGCGATTGAATATTTGTACGATATTCAATCCCACCTGTATAAGCTAAATCAGAAACATTCAATTTCACTGCTTCTAATCTTAAGGCTTCTCCGCTTGTACCACTCATTTCACCATTGGTTACATAGTTTTTCCAGCCTTGTTTCTGAACGTGAGTCGTATAGCTTACAACCGGGTTACTGTAAACATAAGGCGTAGCGGTACTTCCAGGAGCTACTTCACCCTTTTTAACCAACTGAATTTCAATTGCTTCAAGACGTTTCGCTAAACCTTCTGTTCCCGCAGCTTCACCATTTTTGGCCCAATCTAACCACCCATAGCTTTGTGCATGTACACGGTAGTAAATATCATAGTATTCAGATACTTCTCCAGTGAGTTTAATTCGAATTCCTTCTAAACGTTTAGCCAGGCCTTCCGTTCCACTTAGCTGTCCATTTTGTTCCCAATTCATCCAGCCAAAGCTTTGGACATGCGTTTGATACTCTACTCCGCCTTTAAATGGTAAATTCTCGATTGAAACTTTGATGGCCTCTAGTCGCTTGGCTTCACCCTCAGTTCCGCTTAACTCGCCATCTTTTTTCTCACCCTGCCATCCGACACTTTGAATATGTGTGGAATAGATGACACTCGGATCCGACACCACTACATTTACTGTTGCTGTTTTACCTTCAACTTTTGCAATAATTGTTGTTTCTCCAACTGATTGTGCACGAATTGTTCCGTCTGAACCTATTGTAGCAACGTTATTGTCGCTGCTGCTCCAACTAATCGGTAAACTTTTTACACGCTCATCTAGATTTGAATAAACTAAGTGAACTTTCTCAGTTTCACTAGCTCCAAGTAAAACTTTTTCTTTATTCATTTGTATTTCGAATACAGGTAAAGGGTTATTAACAGTTACCGTAACAGAATCAGTAAACGCTCCGATTGTAACGGTTACTGTTGCGACTCCTTCTTTTACTGCTGTAATCAAACCATTTGCATCAACTGATACAACGTCTGATTGACTACTGCTCCATACTGCCTCTTTTGTTTCAGCAGCAGTAGATGGGGAAACCACATAGCTGAGTTGACCAGTCTCTGCTACATTTAATTGTAAATCTATCTCGTTAATTTGAATAGTAGTTATTTCAGGTTGAACAACAAGTAAGACACTAGCCTCTTTATCGCCAACACTCAAAGTAATTGTCGCTTTCCCAGACCCAAGCGCTTCAATATTACCTTCTTTATCGACGGAAACAATCTCCGGATTGCTAGAAATCCAGTCATATGTCATTTCAGGCGTACCTTGTGTTTCAACTGTGTATTCTAGTTTGAACTTCTCACCAATGCTTAAGGGCGAAGTAGTATTCGTAATTTCTATACTTACAATTTCCGATTCAACTTCAGCACTTATCTCTTCACTACTTTCAGACAAAACCTCAACCGTATCTACTGAACTTTCAACAGCCTCACTTGTAGATGATTGCACTTCATCCTCCGTTTCTGATGCCCAAACGGCCAATGGTGAAACATGATTGAATAACAATAATGCAATACCTACATACTTACCTATTCTATTCATAGTGTCCTCCTTGTAAATATATCAACATGAATAACTTTATAAACTATAATAAGTTTAACATTCAATAGCTTAATGTCCATATCTAATTCGTTAATTTATGCGCTACAACATAGTAATGTGAACAAAAAAAGGACTCCTTAATAGAAGCCCAATTCTTTACTATAGTTTTTTCCAGTTGTAATATCGTATAGGATTGTCTCATAATCCTTAAGTGTCAGTTGGACACTTGGTCTGAGTTCCTCACGCAGTGTTTTTTGATAGGTTTCCCTCTCTAGATAGATACCTTTTTCAAATGCCGGCAAGACTTTTTCAAGTTGACCTAACAATGCTGTAAACGGCGTAACCTTGGAGTTAGTCATTTCAAGAATATGATTAATGAAGAAAATAGGACTTATCGTACCAATATCGCTTTTATTTCCTTCAAAATTTGTATAAAAAAGCAATGGTGTTTCATGCATCGTTAAATGACCGTTCAGATTAAATAAATATTCTCCATAAAATGATGGTAAGTGATCCCCCCAAAATACAACGATTGTTTTTTCATCATGTTTATCTAATTCCTTTGTAAAATCAGCAAATTCCTTGTCACTATGCTGAATACCTTTTGCATAGTGGGCAACTTCTAGGTTATAGGGTGCTCCTTCTACTTTAAATTCTACCTGATCATATTTATTTACATGTGGCTTATGATTGTTCATTGTAACTACATGTATAAAGTCTTTTTGATTACTTTCTGTTAATGTTTCTAAAACTTCAGTATAGGCAGTTTTATCCGAAATAAAATTATTTTGATCAATGCGTTCAATCGCTTTCAAATCTTCTTCGAATATTATCTTTTCAAATCCTAGTGCTTTATAATTATCCTTTCTCTTATACATGGAAGAGTTATAAGGATGAATAGCAGTCAAAAAATGTCCACTTTTCTTTGCTACGTCCGTTATTTTAGGGAATTCAGATATCTGATTACTTAATTGGATAAAAGGAGTCGTAATTGTCGGGGTTAAAGGTTCAAGTGAAATACTTGTTAATGCTTCAAACTCGATATTGGCCGTTCCTCCGCCATACCCCTGCGATAATGACATTCCGGTTAAGTGTTGTTCAGACATTTCTCTAAAAAATGGAATAGGATCTTCCGAAATTTCGATTCCGTCTATTAATAACGGATCTGAAAAAGTTTCATTCATTACAAAAATCAGATTGTAATCTTCGAGCAAGCCACTTCGTTCTTCGTTAATTGAATCAGCGACTTTGGCATACTTTTCATAAATTTCTTCGATGGTTTCTCTATTGTACGTAACTGGTTTATCAACAGCTGGTGATTTTAGGTTATACAATAATCCCGAAACTACACCGTTATCACGATAATTATTATGTTGGCTATAGGATATCCAATGAGCGTGTGAACTAAATATGTCTTTTACCTTATTTCCAGGCTGATTAAATTGGTTCACGTAAAGCAATGCTAATGAAGTTAATGCCAAGCCGGATATACGGAAGATGTAATGAAATTTATTTCGTGATTTCTTTTTACGTTTTTTAAGGTAAACAATAAATACACTAAGTATAAAGAAGGCCAGACCGATAAATATCACACCTATTTTGACATCTACCATTTCAAATAAAAAAGGTATATCTTTAATAAAATGTACATCTGATGGATAAACAGGTTCTGATCGAAATAATATCTTCTGTTCATTCGCAATTCCAATTATTATCGAGGTAATTAGAATTAGTACTGAAGTAATTAATTTTGATGTTGTGAGGAAGTAGAACCAAAGAAACAGGACAAATACTACGGCTGATTGTAGTAAATTCAAACGTGTTTGATAGTCAAAAAATACAATCGTTCTTTCAAAGTCATAACCAAAATAGATAAACTGTAAGATAAAAACTGATAAAATCGAAATAATAGCACCTACTATAATCGTAATGGCACTATTTTTTAATGTTTTTTGTAATTCCATCTTATTTCAAAACCCTTCATAAGGTATGCTGTTAAACATTTTTACACATCTTGGAAGCGAAGTCAATCGCCCCAAGACACTAAAGAAGCTCTCCCATGATTGAGAGAGCTCATTTACTATTTATAAAAACTTCTATTTGTAGTCCCCGGTGCCTTGCCACCTTTTTCAACGAGTTTAATTTCCATTGCTTCAAGTCGACGTGCTAAGCCCTCTGAACCAGATGGTTGACCGTTCTTGGCCCAACCTGTCCACCCATACGTCTGGATATGTGTACGGTAATAGACATCAAACTCTTCAGCCATTGTGCCTGTTAAATTAATTTTGACAGCTTCTAATCTCTTCTTTTCACCCACTGTACCTGTTAGACTACCGTCAGAAACATTCGGTAGCCATCCGTATGTTTGTACATGCGTCTGATATGTAATTGAACCACTATAAGGTTGAGACGAAAGATAAACTTTTAGTCCTTCTAATCGAAGTGATCTTCCCATTGTTCCTGATCGTTTCCCATTATCAACCCAGTCCATCCATCCGACAGATTGAACATGAGATGTATAATTGACATTGGGTTTACTATAAATTTTAAAAGAATTATTACCAACCGATACTGGTGGCTCGTCTTTCCATGCTATTTTTATTTCAAGTGAACGGATTTTTTTAGCATAGCCCTCTGTTCCCGCTGGAGAACCATTTTTAGCCCATCCTGACCAACCAACTGTATCAGAATAGACACGGTAATAAATATCAAAACTTTTTGAAGCTTCACCGGTTAGATTTAATTTTACTGCTTCCATTCGCATTGATTTACCAATATTACCAGCATTATTTCCAGTTGTTATATTATTTATCCATCCACGTTTTTGAATATGGGCGGAGTAATTAATTCCTATATTGGCATTATTAGGGAATGTAAAGTTAAAATCTTCAATACGTAAATCATCCCCAGCATGACCCAATGATAATTCTGTTCCTACTTTTGTTAGCCAGCCATATTTTTGTACATGGTAATCAGCGCTCAGGACTGGAACTTGATCGTACTTAGATAAGTCATAGTTCTCAATGATTGAGATTAATTTTCTAGCATATGTTGGATCAGTTGCATATCCGGCATCTTGTAGTGCTTGCGCTGCTTTCTTATAATTTTTTTCACCAACTACAAAGCGATAATTGTTTTTTCGCCACTCTGTACTCGTAAAGAAATCACCATGATCACGAATGCTGCCTAGCCAAGAGCTATATTTTCGAAAAGATGCTACGATTTCATACCAATAGCCTTCTTTAATAACTTTTCCGGTGGAATCTTTTTGAGGATCCGCGTACTCAGCGGTTACAACATTATAAATTGCTCCAGTCCAATCATTAGAATCTTTTATCCCAAATAGGTTATTGGCCTGCTTGGTTAATCCACTTAGTCCCCATGCAGATTCGAGTGCCCCTTGCGCAATTGTAATGGATGGTAAAATACCTGATCGAATACTATCTTCAATTGCGTATGGAACAATGGTATTAATAAAATCATCTACGTAAGTTATACCTGAAGACGATTTCGAAGTTGTATACGATGTTGAAGCAACTAATTTTGGTTCTATATCCTTTTCTTCTAGGTCCATATACATGAGTTGCATCGCCAAATCATAGGTGTCTTCACGATTGTGTTCTTCTAATGTACCGAATTCTCCTTCAAATCCAACTGTTTCTTCAGTCATGTCTGGGTCATTGATGAAGCCATTCATACCTTCTACTACTTCAGGTAGTTCCTCAGCTTTAACCACTGGTTCACTCTCATCTGTCTCAGCCACTTCAACCGGCTCAATTTCTTCAACTGACTCAACTGTATCAGTCTCTTCGCTTACTTCCAATGATTCATCTTGTGTTTCAGTAGATTCACTATTAGTGATATCCTCACTTACAGCCTCTAATTCCTCACTTTCATTTACAACCTCAGGAAGTTCCGCATCCTGGGAACTTTGAATACTCTCAGATTCAGTAACTTCTGTTGCAAAAATGGGTACTATTGAAGATAGTAATAAATTACAAGTAATGAAAACGGTACTCGACGACAAAAATAACTTTCTCTTATTTAACATATACACGTAATGCTCCTTATTTTTGTATAAAAATCTCCCTTCAACAATCAAAGGGAGACTCTGTATTAGTATGTTGTGAAATAACTCTTTACACCATTAGATACAGCGTGAGACAATTTATTTTGATATGCTTCACTTTTTAGCTTCTGTAACTCATTCAAGTTACTCATAAAACCAAACTCTAAAAGAACAGCTGGTAAAGCTGTTTCTCTAAGAACAGCAAACGTTTCGCGACGTACACCACGATCGTATGCCCCGGTGTAATCTATTAAATTATTATGAATTGCCTTCGCAAGAACGCCACTCTTAACTATACGCATTGGGTCATTATGCATCTCTTTGTTAATTTTTGGTTCATAATCTGGGTCGTATTCATAATAGAAAGTTTCAATCCCATTCACATAACCATTTCCTGGCATTGCATTATTGTGCAGACTTATAAAGATATCTGCTCCGGAGTTATTAGCAACGCGTGAACGTTCTGTTTTGAAATCCATATATGTATCCGCCGTTCTGGACATAATAACTGCAAATCCAGCTTTTTCTAAATCTCTTTGAATCCTACGACCGATTTGTAAATTCAAATCCTTCTCTTTGGTTCCATAGTACTGAGCACCTGGATCAGCCCCACCATGTCCAATGTCTAAAAAAACAGTTTTTCTATGTTTAAATGACTCTTCTGCAGAAACTTTAGGAGCAGGATGTCCTTTTTCAATCAGTTTAATCTCGACACTTTCGAGTCGTTTACCTAAGCCTTCAGATCCTGCAGGCATTCCGTTTTTAGCCCATCCAAGCCAACCAAACGTTTGAACGTACGTACGATAATAGACATCATAATATTGAGCAATCTCACCATCGAGATTAATTTTTAGTGCCTCTAAACGTTTTGCTTCTCCTGTCGTTCCACTGACTGCACCATTAGAAACTGGATTAATCCAACCATTTTTTTGGACATGAGTCGAATAGGTAATATCTCCACTATAGCGATCATGATTTAATGCAATCGTTAATGCTTCTAATCGCAATGAACGTTCCTGTGTCCCATTAATCGCACCGTCTTTTGATGGTTCCAACCAACCTAATTTTTGTACATGCGTACTATAAACAACGGATGTTTTATCTTTTTTCGCAAAAGCTTTATCTCCGCGGTTAAACCAAGTACCCTTTGGCACAACCTTTACTTGATAGGCTTCCAGTCTATAACCATAACCTTCAGTTCCTGCTGGTTCACCATTTCTTGCCCATCCTAACCAGCCGAACTTTTGGGCATGAACGCGGTAATAAATATCGAAGTATCCAGCATTTACACCTGTCAGCTCTAGCTTCAAGGCTTCGAGACGCTTCCCTTCACCTGGCAATCCATTAATGACATTATTAGGCGACCAATTCATCCAGCCATTCTTTTGTAAATGAGCGGAATAACGTACTGACAGTCCCGAGTTAGTAGTAATACCCAATTTAATAGCTTCAATTCTTTTTTGGACACCCTCTGTTCCACTAATTGCTCCGTTAGTTACATTATTCTGCCAACCAGTATTTCCGACGTAGGAAGTGTAAGCAACATGTGGGGTTTCCACAAAATGATTTTGTGTATTTGTGGGTGCTCCGCCACCTTTTCCTACCACTTTAATTTCTATTGCTTCTACCCGTCTTGCCATACCTTCTGTTCCAGCCGACTGGCCATTTTTAGCCCAATCAAGCCAACCAAATTTTTCAGCATGAACGCGGTAGTAAATATCGTAATTCTTTGCTTGTGCGCCTGTTAAATTAATTTTAATGGCTTCGATTCGCTTCGATTCGCCTTCAACTCCGCTCATAGTATAATTGGATACTGGTGATAGCCATCCGTATGATTGAACGTGTGTTGAATAACTGACTCCTAAATCTTTTATTCCATCTATACGAACTTTAAGAGCTTCAATTCGCTTGCTTTCTCCAGATGTTCCCGTGGTTAAACCATTCTTGACATCCGGTAACCAGCCTTTAGATTGAACATGTGTACTATAGACAACGGATGGCTGCTGTGTTGCTTGTCTGGCCATAGAAAATGTTTCAACTTCTTCTATTACTTCGGCAGACACTTCTTCTGTTTTTTCTTCTTCAATAATTTCTTCAGAAACTTCATCTTCTTGTAATACTTCTGGTGTCTCCTCTATAATCTCTACTTGCTCAATTTCTTCATCCACCAGAAGATACTGTTCTTCAGTAATTTCCTCGCCACTCGCATCAAGAAACTTGTAATGATTTTGCCATTCAATAATTGTTCCAAATTCATCAACGAGTACAAGTTGTAGCCGCATTTTTCCTTTTTCATCTGTTTCAATTGTTTTATATTCTTCTATAGGATTTTCAGTTGGAACGTATTCTTGAAATGCGAATACTTCCGCTTGGTTTGCTGATAAGTATATAGATTGCTCTTCATTAATAACGTATTCTTTCCGTTCGTTATTTACATCTATATACATTTCTGTTTCTAACATCTGACTATTCGCATCTATAATTTTGACTTTACCGATAATTTGACTTTTGGTTTCATCTTTCCAACCTAATAAATGAAGTTCTGTTTCTTCTGACAAGTGAACGACTTGTTCTGAACCATCATATTGTAGCGACATATATGGAATAATTTCTGTATTCTGTATTTCCCCAACATACTCCGTTTGCATATCCAATTCACTTGCTAAGGCTACAGATGTAGGCAAAGTAGCACTAAAAACCAACAACATTGTACTGACAAGAGTAGCAACTTTCTTTATCTTCATTCTTACGGGTACCTCCAATAGATTAAATATAGTCATTGCCACTTTAACATAAATACCCAATTTTTTGTTGCATTTCCAAAAAAAGCCTACTTATTAGGTAGACTTTTGTAATATTTTGTTCACTTATTTCTTGAGTACTTTAATCGTTTCTTTTAATTGGCCCGTCACTATCAGTCCAATTATGAATACAAATACGAATATTATCCCTTTAATCAACAAGTTATAAAAGACATTAAACGGCATATCCGGCAATAAAAAGAATACGATTAATTGCAAACTTCCAGCGATAAATGGCTTTATAAGTTCTTTTATCAATTCTAGATAACCAGATTCGAATATACGATACATTAGCAAATAATTATTCACCAAAAAGTTAATCGAAAAAGAGATGGTAACCATCATCGCTACTGTTTCAATGCCACCAAGATAAACACCAATTGCAATAGAGGAAACATTTAAAATCATAGACTGTATGCCTGAAAACAGCAACAAATCCGTGCGGTTTGACGATTGATAAAATGCTCCCGTGCTGCTCGCAATCATTTGAAGCCAAATTGAAACAGATAGAATTTGAAAGGACAGCACACTTGCTTCCCACTGAGTTCCGAAAATAAAAATGATAATATCATGTCCTACAAAGACACAGAAGACAGATAATGGAACACCAATATTCGCTAATATACGTGTAATTTTTAAATACGTATTTTTAATAACTTGAATATTATTTTCAAATTCTGACATGATTGGTTGAATAACGGGTGTAATTATTCCAGCCAAAATTTGATTGGGATAGAGTGATAATTGATAGGACTTGTTATAGTATCCAAGTGCTCCTGCACTGAAGACACGACCAATTAAGATACTATCAAAATTCCGCGAGAAGTAGTTGATAAAGTTAAAACTAAACTGATTTCTCGAAAAAGCCCATATTTTCTTAATTGGTTCCAAGTCCATTTTAATTCTTGTTGAAATTTTTGTTTTACGATAATAAAACAGAAAGTTAATAATCGCTTGGACGAGACTTCCGATTACAATTGCATAATACTTGAATCCAAGTAAAGCAAAGATTATTGATACAATCCCTTTGATAACCCCTGTTAAAACTAATATTTGATTTACTGTTTTAAAATCTTTTCTTTTTTGGATAACAGCTTTAGGAACCACCAATAATGCAAAAAATAACACTGAAAATCCCAAGATTACAAATATTGGAATATAAGTTGGATTATCATAGAATATGCTTACGGGGTATCCAAGTACCATAAACACCACTGATAATACGATAGCTAAGTAAACTGAAAACTTGAAAATACTTCCGATATCTTCATCTGTTAGTGTTTTATTTTGGATAATTGCAGGTCCAAATCCCATGTCTGCCAGCAAGTTAAAAAATTCAATGAAAATTTGTACAATCGAGACAACACCATAATCAGCTGGTGTTAAGATTCGAGATAATATCGCATTAACTAATAGTTGGATAATAACGTTAGAATATTTCCCTAGCGCACTGAAAAACATTCCCGTCTTAAATTCATTGGTTGCCATCTTTACACCTCGTTCTTTTTATCAATACGTACATTCTAACATCCCAAAAGACTTCTGGGCATTAAGTAATCGTTAAAATACCTACCAAGCCTAAGCTTGATAGGTATATACAACTTCGTTACCTTGTTTGAATCGAATAAATTTATACGTTTGGTTATTCATAACCTTTAATATTTTTCCCACTGACATTCCACTTACTTTCAAACCTATCCGTACACTTCTTCGTGCGAATTTCTGTTTGATTCCTTCGAGATTTTGAAAACTCAATTTAGATGATTGATCCTCTTTATGATAAATTTCTATTTCGTCTGAATAAATCATCTTAAGGTGAAGCTTTTTACACACGAGTCCAAGTATTTCTTCTTCATAATACAAGAACGTCTCCGGATACAAGCCGTTCGCTTGCGAAAGGTAGTTCTGAGTTAGGAAGATAACTGAGCCATGTAAGATGTAGGGTCTGTTACCAGTTGACGTGGTACTGCTTGGTTGAGTATTCTTTTTAATCATTTTCTTCAAAATTCGACCTATATCTAAAATACCTGCTAAATGATATTTTCTTAAAAGAGGGATACTAAATTCTCGAAAAACAGCTTTTTTAGAAGGCGTAAAATAAACAGGATTCTGATTCTCGCCGTCTGCTCCTATTATCTTCGTACCAATGACACCAATATCCTTCGCTATTTCCATATGCGTTAATTTCTCAATATAGTTCTCATCTGTGAAAATCACATCATTATTAATGACTAAAATGTTCTCCAGTCCTAATTCCTTCTTACAATACATAATGCCCGTATTATTCCCTTTAGCAAAACCTAAGTTTTCTTCAGTTTGTAGCAAGTGGATAGCATCTTCATATCCATAGCGTTCGGATAATTTTTCAAATGATTCATTATTCGACGCATTGTCGACAATGACAATCTTAAAAGATTGATTTGTTTGTTTCTCTAGTGAATCAATGCACTCTACAGTGTCAAACCAATTTAAGTAATTCAGAATTACTATCCCAATTTCCATAGTTTTCTTCCTTTTTCTAACCTTCATTATTTTCTTTGTTCTTTCGTATTTTGATAACGTGTGTAGACTTTACTTGTGTAAACGGGTTGTAGAAACATTTTCAACCGATTAATGAAGTATTTTTTTCCACGATAATTTGGGAGCAAGTCATTGTGATTAATCGTTTCAAATTCTTTCTTAAATGCTTGCATCGCTATTTTTCTATCTTCTAGATTTAGAATCTGTGGAATTTTTTGAATTTGAAAGTTATAGTGATGGAACTTGATATTAGAAAATAACTTTTCATTAATCATCCCATTTTGAAGATAGAAATCTTTTACGTTTCGAATGCTCTTAATTACTTCTAGAATAACTAATGTATATGTATGGCTGATACTACCAGCTCTTACGCGGTAGTGATAAGTAATCGTATCCAGAATGACAACTTTTTCACTAAAGAGTAGAACTTTCAAATAAAAATTCAGATCTTGCGCTTGCCTTAAGGATGGCTCAAATTCTAATTCATTATCGCTAATAACGCTTGCCCGAAAAAGTTTGTTACCAGGCATAGGTGGGAGCAAAGAAAGTGTCATTCTATGATCCGAAACACTATAATGATTGGCTTCAAGCGGCATTGCAATCTTCTTAATCGCTTTTTCATTTTCATCTACTGTATCATATGCGCTAATAACAACATCGCAATCACTGTTATTTAATGCTGTAGCCATATTTATGAGAGCATCTTCAGCCATGTAGTCATCTGAGTCTACAAACTGAATGTAATCGCCTGTTGCGATAGACAGCCCATAGTTGCGAGCGGTAGGAGCGCCACTGTTCTTTTGAAATAATGCAATAACACGAGAATCTAAGTCTTGATACTTTCTCATAATTTCTGCAGAAGTATCTTTCGAACCATCATCTACTAAAATCAGTTCTAAGTTGGTATAACTCTGTCCCAAAATGGACTGAATATTTTTATCCAAGTATTCTGCAGCATTATATACCGGTATAATGATCGATATTTTTGCGTTCATATAAGCCTCTTCCTATAAATCTTTAATTATTTATTTGAACAATCTTAATTGGCAGACGGAATAATTTTAATAGTTCTTTTTGTTGGTTGTACCATTGTTTATCCGTAATTTGTGGTTGTACAAACAATACGACCTCTTCGATACTCTCAGCTTTTGCTAGTGTATCGACAGCTTCTAATTCATCAAATGGAAGCAACTTTGGTTCTTGAGATAAATAGAGAACTTTATCATAATGTCTATGATTTAACATTTGTTGTACCGTTTTACGGTTGGTTTCTGTAGAAATCGTAAAAATATCCTCTTCACTCCAACTGTAGTTAAAAGCATACTGGATTTTTTTTGTGAAAAACGTCTTAATTATGAGTAATACAAAACTAATGACCAATGCCCCTACAAAGGAAAGTACCACAGAAATTAAAATGTTTTTTAGCGTGAATCCTTGTGATGCAGATTGTTCCACAAGTGTTGTAGGTGAAGATAAATCTTCATCTGATAAGATACGTGGTTTAGACATCATGTACAGATATTTATTCTCAAGTAATTCTATTTCATTATTTTCTATTAATTCATAGTAATAATTTATAACTGCCAGATTCTCTTTTTCAGTTCCAACCGCACTACTAAAAATCCAAATGTTGGAGTCCGAATCACGTGATGCTCCTAAAACGCCACGATCCTTTGCCGTTTTCAGGTAGTCTGTTTGTTCTTCATAATCAAGTAGTTCACTAATTTCTACTCCCGTTTGTTCCTCAGCATTTTGGATGAGTTCATCCGTCTTCATGGCTTGTTCTAACAAGAGCGTATTCGTAAAGGTATTTCCCGTATCATATTCAATATATAGTTCAAATACCGCTGGGTTTCCTTTCGGATGTTTAGAATTGTTCTTATGATTCGTATTTTCCATATTGTCCGTTAACAAACTCGGCAACAATAATATCCCTGCTAATAAAACAAATACTCCAATAAAAAAGCTCATATATTGTTTTTTATTACTTTTCAATAAGCGTTTCAGCTCATAAAATAATGTGTGACTATCCATGATTTCCTCCTAGAAATGTAAAGTTATAATTATCTTTGGGTATGCTCAGTTGATTTCTAACACTTATTCGTTCGCAATATGAATAAAAAGCAAGCATTATACCAAATACGAGCCATTGCCATTCATTAACAATGTTTGTTGCAGACGATATGGATGACATCGTAAATGCCACAAGATAGCCCAGATTTATTAGTGAAACCTGTCGCACAAAATAATCATTACTGTATCTATAATAATGATAAGACTTTAAAATCATCCCAAAATAAACAAATAAATAAAGAATGAATGTTATCAATCCATATGCGGTGATTATTTCCATCCACCAGTTGTGCATGTTTGTCATGCCACCAGTCTGATAGGCTGCTTTGTTAGCCATCCAATACTCCACGTTCCCAGCACCTACACCAAATCCAAAAGTTTCTCTTACAAAGGTCAAGCCATTTCGAAGAAGATTTATTCTGATTTCGTTTGATGTTCCAGCGAATTCCTTTTCAGGTGAAAATAAATACAGTAATGCTGAGACTTTACTCCTCATTGCTGGCATACCGATCAATAAAGCAATCACTGCACCGCCAGTAATACCCGTAACAACCTGAACAAAGCGGCGACTAATGATTGGTGCTATATATGCCATGAACATTACTCCTAATCCCATGAGTAATGCTAAGACGTTCGCACGCGAACTCGTTTGGTTCATTAAAAAAATTGCCAGCAGCCATGATAATAGCAGGAATGCTTTTTTGTATAATTTGTCTGATAATTTAAATAATAAAAGTATAAAGAACGATCCCATTAGTAACATCGTCGCATAATCATTCTCATTTGGATAAATAGAGATAGGAATCCGTGAAAAGAATCCGTTGCTCCCTGGCCTATACTTAGTCATAAAGTGTTGAGACGCCCATTGATATCTTCCCGTTATTAATTCTGTTAGACCTAAAAGAATGTGGATGTTAGTTCCCAATGCAATTATTTTGAAAACACTCATCAAGTCTTTTTTCTCTTTAATAAATAATTGAATATAGATAATTGATAGAATACCTATCGTAATAAATAGATTTGCTCTTATCCAGCCTCCTATATTTTCTACCCAAATCACGGAGAGTAAGGAAGATACAACCCACCAACAATAAAATAACGTGTACTGATTCGATATTTTATTTGGATAGAAACGAACACGCTCATCATTGTTTATGACCAAAGTCAAGAAGATAAAGCTAATCGTCAAAAATAGTACGCGATAAAGGGATAGCTTAAAGCCCACATTTATTGCTAATATTTGAGTTCCAAAGAAGACCGCTAATATCATTAAATAAACAAGTTTCTTCATAGTTCCTCCTTCACTCAAAGGTTTCTTGCTCCTTCAAACATATATTGAATTTGTTCTAACCGTTTGGGCATCCCTGCCCCTTTTTTGAACTTACGAATTACAAATTGTAAGATTAGGAATGGGTATAGTTTTGGCGATAACACCTTGAACAATGCGCCTCTATCCTGATAGTATTTTTTATTGAAGCCACTAAACCAAGTAGACTCTCTTTCTTCTGTTAATTTCGCAATCGTCACAGGAACCGCGACAATTTTCAAACCTTTATCTAAACAATCTCTCAAGAATATAGTGTCTTCGCCATTGCTATGCGGTGTCCCCCCACCAAACAAGAGGTGAAACGAAATCCCTTTTTCTTTAATACTACTTGGTTTAAATGCTATCCTTGCCGCACCAAATCGCATGTAATTGAGTTTTGATACTTTAAAAGTGTCTTTAATAATGTAGCGGGAAGGATTATCTTCTTCTAAGTTAAATATAATTAAATCCGCGTCAGCGTGTTGGCTGAATTGTTCTTCAACTGTATTCGCGTAGTTATCGGAATAAACCATGTCATCGTCCGCTAATAACGCATAGTCCGATTTGGAACGCATTAAAGCAGTATTCCGACTTAGCCCGACGCCTCTTTCATTAAATGAATAGATTTGATAGCTATTACCATCTTTATTCACTTCTTCGTATTCATTTTTGTCACACTGGTTGATAATGATTGCATCAGAATGTAATTTCATACGTTCAATTAGCTTTGTGTCCTGCTGATTCATCGTTGCAACCAATACTTGTACGCTCAATTCATCACTTCCTAAATGTCTTTATAATACTGGCAGAGGTCTCTTGTAGTTTGTTTAATATCATAATGAGCTGTTAGTAGCTCATGGGTTGTGCTTTCTCTTACTAGCGAATTCTGACATTCCATAATCTGATTTACCCAAGGCTCTACACCATTGTCAATAGAAATAAATTCAACCAGATCCGTTACTTTTACTTCTAGTGGTACTCGGTTTGAAACGAGTGTGGGCAACCCTGCTCCTTGTGATTCGATTGCTGACATCCCCAAGCCCTCAAATTTAGAAGGCAGTAAAAATATATCGGCTGCCTGTAGGATTTCTGGCACATCCAGTCGTGCACCTAAGTAGTGGATATTCTCATCATTAAATTTACTAGCGATTTCTGGGAGTAAGTCTCCGTCGCCTACTAGTAATAGTTTTACGTTAGGTATATTTTTCTTTAATTCTTCAAATACTTCTAACAGAAAGATATGATTTTTAACTTCCGAAAATCTGCCCACATGTACTAATACGAGTGCATTTCCAATTTTTAGTATATCACGGTATTGATTCCGTTTTTCAAGGTCAAATTCATATTCGACAGTATCAATACCATTATGAATGATTTGAACACGATTCAAGTACTGTGGAAACATCCACTCCGCTGCTTCATGAGAACACGAGAAATAGTGATTGGCTTTATTGACGTTATGATCTCTAATCATTTTTTTGAGCCCTTGCTGTTTATAACTTTCGTTATATCCAGTGGTATGCGCATGGACTCCTATTTCTTTAATCCCATTCTTTCGAGCACTGTTAAGTATGAAAGGATCATCCGCAACATGCATATGAACAAAATCATAATCCCGATGTGTCTTAAAAAAAAGAGATACTTTTTTTCTAAATGCAAACATTGTCTTTGGGTTTAATGCTGGTGTATCTAATGTGTGCAAAATTCCGCCCATATTTAAGTATTCTTTCAGCATAGGTGAGTCAGGATTATAATTTCTGACCAACAATTCAAATGTTATATCAGAATTTTCTAAATTTTTATACCAATTCAAAAAAACTGATTCAATTCCACCAGTGTTGAAACCAGGAATATAATGTAGTATTTTCATTTTTATACCTCGCATATTTACTTCCTTGCAATTATAGCAAAATATCGCTTATATTTACACTTTTATAACAGAGAAGGAGCCGCCTTCTCAAGACAGCTCCTTTAAAATATTTAATTTTCGTTGAATAAATCGCGTGTATAGATTTTTTCTTGAACATCTTCTAATTCTTCCGCATTTCGGTTGGAAACAATTACATCGGAAGTTTGTTTGAATTCTTCTAAATCACGAATGACACGTGAATTGTAGAATGTTTCATCTTCTAGTACAGGTTCGTATACAACAACTTCGATTCCTTTAGCCTTAATCCGTTTCATAATCCCTTGAATAGATGATGAACGGAAATTATCCGAACCCGATTTCATCGTTAGACGATAAATACCAACCACTTTTGGATTTTTCTTTAGAACCATATCTGAAACATGATCTTTACGTGTACGGTTTGATTCTACAACTGCTTGAATCAAGTTATTTGGAACATCGTCATAATTTGCCAAGAGTTGCTTTGTATCTTTTGGCAAGCAGTACCCACCGTAACCAAATGACGGGTTGTTATAGTGAGATCCAATACGTGGATCTAGACCGACACCTTCAATAATTGATTTCGTATCCAAGCCGCGAACTTCCGCATATGTATCCAACTCATTAAAGTAAGCCACACGTACTGCTAGATAGGTATTCGCAAATAACTTAACTGCTTCAGCTTCAGTCGATGCCATAAATAAGACTGGGATATCTTCTTTTTCGGCACCCTCCACTAGAAGGTTCGCAAAAGTTGTGGCGCGGTCAGACTCTTCACCCAAGATAATACGGGATGGGTACAAGTTATCATACAACGCTTTGCCTTCACGCAGAAACTCTGGTGAGAAGATAATGTTATCAACGCCATACTTCGCACGAATTTCTGCTGTATAGCCGACTGGTACTGTTGATTTAATAATCATAGTTGCTTCTGGACGGAACTTAATCACATCTTCAATAACAGACTCCACGCTAGATGTATCGAAAAAGTTTAACTTATCGTCATAGTTCGTTGGTGTGGCAATAACCACAAATTCAGCATCTTTATATGCTGCATCCTTATCAGTTGTTGCTGTTAAGTTTAGTTCCTTATTCGCTAAGAAATCTTCAATTTCATTATCAGCGATTGGTGAAACTTTCTTATTAATTAACTCTACTTTTTCTTCAATAATTTCTAAAGCCATTACTGTGTTATGTTGCGCCAATAGTACTGCATTTGATAGCCCTACATAACCTGTTCCTACTACTGTAATGTTCATGTATTTGCCAACTCGCTCTCTTTTTTTATTAGGTCTATTTTATCATAATATAACCTTGTGAAGTTTTTATATTTCTTTAAGATTTTGTGCTAATTTAAGAATATATTCTTTCATTTTTCCAGAGGTGTCGCTGTGCTTTAATCCGAACTCGATATTAGCTAACAACATTCCATATTTGTCGCCAACATCATAACGCTTGCCAGTGTATTCGTAGGCGATTAAAGGCGCTGTTTGGTTTAGTGTTTCTAAAGCATCTGTTAACTGAACTTCACTTCCGGCATCAGGTGCTTGATTCCGTAAAACATCAAATATTTCTGGGGGTAATAAATAACGGCCTACAATCCCCAAATTGCTAGGAGCTTCATCAGCTGCAGGCTTTTCTACTAAATGTTTGATCACATGAAGATTCTCTTCCAACTCACCATCAACATCAATGACTCCAAATCGATTGGTTTGTTCTTTTGGAATACGAATCGTCGCAACAGAACATTTGTCATACTTTTCATAAATATCAATCAGCTGTTTAGTCAATGGTACATCGTTTGGCATAATATCATCACCTAGCAAAACCACAAATGGTTCGTTCCCTACAAAAGGTGCGGCTTGAAGAATTGCATCTCCCAGTCCTTGTGGATAGGCTTGACGCACATAATGGATAGTAGGAATATTAGTAGCTTTCACTGTATCTAATAAAGCATCTTTACCTTTTTCAAGTAAGTTATTTTCCAGTGTGATATTCGCATCAAAATGATCCTCAATGGCATTCTTACCTTTTCCAGTAATAATCAAAATCTCTTCAATGCCACTTTTAATTGCTTCTTCAACAACAAATTGGATACTTGGTGTATCTACTACGGGCATCATTTCTTTTGGCATTGCTTTCGTCGCCGGTAGGAACCTTGTTCCAAGACCTGCAGCCGGAATGACAGCCTTTCTAACTTTCTGCATGTGACCCTTCCTTCCGAACACATTTTTATCTATTATAACAAACATTCATACAAATAAAAACGCACTAAGAAGCAACGAATTCGCTTCTTAGTGCATATCTTTAGATGTCATATCCTTTTGGATTATTACTTTGCCATTTCCAAGAGTCACGGCACATGTCTTTTAAATCTTTCTCTGCCGTCCAGCCTAGAATTTCTTTTGCTTTCGTTGCGTCTGAATAGCACGTTGCAACGTCTCCAGGACGACGATCGACGATTTTATGTGGAATGACGATATCGTTCGCTCTTTGGAAGTTTTTAACTAAATCGAGAACACTGTAGCCGATTCCTGTACCCAGGTTATAAGTACCGACGCCTTTATATTCAGAAAAACTCTCCAAAGCTTTCAAGTGCCCAAGTGCTAAATCAACTACATGGATGTAATCGCGTACGCCTGTACCATCATGCGTATCATAGTCATCTCCAAAGATGCTCAATTCTGGAAGCTTACCGACTGCCACTTGCGTAATATACGGCATCAAGTTATTTGGAACCCCAGAAGGATCCTCACCGATTAAGCCCGATTCATGTGCTCCAATTGGATTGAAGTAACGTAACAAGGCAATATTCCACGCTTCATCTGACACATTTACATCACGTAAAATTTGCTCAATCATGACTTTTGTATAGCCGTAAGGATTTGTTGCGCTCGTAGGTAAATCTTCTGTTAACGGTGAAGGATTGTTCATACCATATACGGTCGCAGAAGAACTGAACACAATATTTTTGACGCCATACTTCTTCATGACTTCCAGTAGAATCAACGTACCCGTAATATTGTTATGATAGTACTCAACCGGCTTAGCGACTGACTCACCTACAGCTTTATATCCCGCAAAATGAATAACAGAATCAATCGTTTCTTTTTCAAATATCTCTTCTAATGCTTCTTTGTCCAGTAAGTCTGCTTCATAAAATGTAAAGTCTTTGCCAGTTATTGTTTTAATTCGATTCAAAACTTCTGGTTTACTATTGGAATAGTTATCCACAATGATAACTTCGTAATTTGCATTTAATAATTCTACAACTGTATGGCTGCCGATATACCCCGCGCCACCTGTTACTAATACTGCCATCTTACCAATCTCCCTTTTAATCGAGTTCTAGTTCTGATTGTAATAATGATTGAACACGGTATAGCTCGTCTTCAGATAACCAATTATAGTAAATACCATCATCGCCAATTCCACCGCTACCACCCATTTGTTCTGAGGTAATATTGCGTGCAGCTGCTAAGTAATCATTCCCTTGCAATGCTAAGTAATCTTTCATTTGGAAATTCGTTTGAACGTTATTAGAAAGTGAACCTAATATATTTTGATAATTAACCAATGTTGAAGCGCTAGTAACTTTATTTACTACCCCTTCAATGATAATACGTTGTCTTGCTTGTCGCCCTGTATCACCCTCTGGATCCTCATAACGCATACGCGCAAAAGCTAATGCAGCATTACCATCTAAATGATTCACTTCGCCTTGATAGAAGGTATAACCATCTTGTGAGAAAGTCAATGGACTTACAACATCAACGCCGCCTACAGCATTTACGATTTCTTGAATACCGGCCATATTGACGGTAACGTAGTAGTCAATCGGAATATCTAATAAGTTTTGAACAGAGTTAATTGCCATAGAATTGCCACCAAAAGCGTAGGCGTGGTTAATTTTATCGCTTGTGCCGTAACCGACAATTTCAGTATAGGTATCACGGGGAATACTTGTGATTGTTGATTTTTTGGTGTTCGGATTTACCGTTACTACCATCATCGTATCTGAACGACCACGTTCTGTTCTACCTAAGTCACCTGTATCCACACCTAATAATAATATTGAAATAGGTTCTTTGGAATTCAAATCCGCTGAACTACTTCTGACTTGCTCAACTTCTTCATCCACCGGTTCATATATTTCATTTGTCGTACTATCGATATTGCGATAAACATCAAAAACATAAATGCCTACAACTGTAATGAAGACTAATGCAAGCCCCATGAATATTTTTAACCCTGTTCTTTTTTTCTTTTTACGGTAACGCGATCTTCTCTCTTCCACTCTTACACCCCACTTTAGTATTCACTATCGTCATCATAGTATTCTTCATTATAATCTGGCTCGTAATTATAGTAATCAACATCACTCAGCTCTAAATCATCAATTGTGATTTCTGGAAGTTCTAGTTCCGCTCTAAGTTCGTTCGACAAAGCTAACCGATCCTCTGGATATGTGTAAAGATAATAGATATCGTCTAACCAAAGTTCTTCACCGACAAGATTTTTAGTCTCGAAATTCTTTAGTGACTTTCCGTAAGAGAAGTACATATCTGTCATATCGTTGATCGTGAGATTCGTTTTCACATTATCTTCCAAAGTTTCGAGAATTGATTCATAGTTCGTAATGGTACCCAAACTTAGTGCTTTATCAAGAATTGCTTTAATAACAAGTTTTTCTCTTTTTTGGCGACCAAAATCGCCTTCTGGATCCGTTTTACGCATCCGTGAAAATGCGAGAGCCTCTTTTCCAGTGATAATGCGAGTTTCTCCTTCAGTGAAGTAATTCCCTTGATAATCAAACGTTAGTGGACTAGTCACTTCGATTCCGCCTAAGGCATCCACAATATCCATTAAACCTTGCATATTCACTTCAACATAATAATCAACTGGAATATTCAAATGTTCCTGAACGGAGTTAATAGCCATTTCAGCATCACCAAACGCATAAGCATGCGTCATTTTATCATAGTACGGCATTCCCTCGTAAGGTTCATAATCAACCATCAATGCGTATGTATCACGGGGGATACTTGTTAATGTCGTAGTACGGGTGTTAGGGTTAACCGTTCCTATTAGTATCGCATCCGTTCTTCCCGGTACATCCACACGATCAAATGAACCATTATCGACTCCCAAGAATGCAAACGAAATGGGTTGAGTCGCTTCAATAACTACCTGTGATTCTCTTTTGTTATTTGTATTTAGACTGTTAAAAATGTTGTTGGATGTACGATTGACATCGTTAAGTGCTTTCCAAAAAAATGTATACCCTATTAAGAATATCCCTATAAAAAGGTACAAAACCTTTCTATTTCTTCTCTTTTTACTAAATTTGGCTGTTCTATTATCTTCCATATAATTTTAGTTCCTCTTTTCGTCGCTTTAAAGAAACACTAATCTTTAAGCTACTTCACTACCCTACAGTATAGCCGAAATACAATAAATAAAAAAGATGCATTTAATTGTTTAACAAAATATAAATATTATAAAATAGGACTACCCTGTCAGATAATACAACAGAGTAGTCAAAAGAGGCTTAATAGTATAAATAGATAAATGATTTAGATTACAGAGATAAAATCATGAAGCGCAGCTTTCCAGCTTGGAATAACAAAACCTGTGTCTTTAGCTTTACTCAAATCCATAATGGATTGTCTTGGTCTGTACGCTTTTTGTGGATACTCTTCAGAAGTAACCGGACTGATTTCAATATCACAGTCTTTTAATATTTCACAGGCAAATTCGTACCACGAACAAGAGTCGTCATTCGACAAATGATAGATGCCATATTCTGATTGATTCGCAATTACGTGAAGCATGAATTCAGCTAATGTCCGTGTCCAAGTGGGACGGCCAACTTGATCGCTGACTACCGTTAATTTTGGATGTGTTTCGGCAAGACGGCGCATGGTATAGACAAAGTTTTGGCCAAACTCACCAAACACCCAAGATGTACGAATAATATAGTATTTGGAACAAATTTCTTGAACAATTTGTTCTCCCTCATACTTTGTACGACCATATTCATTTTTAGGGTTCGTTTCAGCGTCAACACTATATTCTTCTGGATTCGTTCCATCAAATACGTAGTCTGTACTGATATAAATCATTGTCGCACCTTGACGCTCAGCTGCTTCCGCTACATACTTAGTTCCCTCGATATTAATCTTTTCGTTCAATTCTTTACCTTCATCTTCAGCCTTATCAACTGCCGTATACGCGGCACAGTGGTAAACAAGACTTGGTTTTACTTCTGAAAAAACAGCTTCAACTGCTTCTGCATTCGTAATATCCATATTAGAAGAATCGGTTGCCACATATTGTATTTCTTTTTCATCTAAGAGCTTACGTAACTCTGTGCCGAGTTGCCCATTCGAACCGGTAATTAAAATCATAGAATTCCTCCTAAACATGAAAGAGAGGCAGGGAAAATCTCCTGCCTCTGTTAAATTTACTGATTATTCTTAGCGTACTTCGCTTCTACCGCTTCTTTTTCCGCTAACCACCATTCTTTATTGTCTGTATACCATTTAATTGTTTCTGCAAGTCCCGATTCGAAATTTGTAAATTCAGGCTTCCAGCCTAGTTCTTCATTCAACTTCGTTGGATCAATCGCATAACGTAAATCATGGCCGGGACGATCCACAACGTGTTCATAAGCATCTTTGGGTTGTCCCATCAATTCTAGTACGAGCTCTAATACATGCTTGTTATTTTCTTCTCCGTCAGAACCGATTAGGTATGTTTCACCCATGCGTCCTTTAGTAAGAATCGTCCATACAGCTGAAGAATGATCATTTGTATGAATCCAGTCACGCACGTTCTTTCCTTCACCATATAACTTGGGTTTAATTCCAGATAGAATGTTGGTAATTTGCCGTGGAATAAACTTCTCAATGTGTTGATAAGGACCATAGTTGTTCGAACAGTTTGAAATCGTTGCTTTTAATCCAAAAGAGCGTACCCATGCTTTAACCAATAAGTCTGAGCCTGCTTTCGTCGATGAGTAAGGGCTAGAAGGATTGTAAGGTGTATCAGCCGTAAATCTTTCTCCTGGTCCTACGCCGTGACCGGGCAGGTCTTCACGTAATGGTAAATCGCCATACACTTCATCAGTCGAAACATGATGGTAACGCACATTATATTTACGACATGCTTCAATTAATACATACGTCCCAATAATGTTTGTTTGTAAAAAGGGATACGGATCCTCTAACGAGTTATCATTATGCGATTCAGCAGCGTAATGAACAACAGCATCGGTATCTTTTACGAGCTGATCCACTAGTTCTGCATCCGCAATATCGCCAACGACCAATTTCACACGGTCTTCTGGCAAACCAGCGAGGTTTGCTTCATTTCCTGCATAAGTTAGTTTATCTAGTACGGTTACATGGATTTCAGGATGATTACTTACAACATAATGAACAAAGTTCGAACCAATAAAACCTGCTCCACCTGTTACAACAATATTCTTCATTAAAATCGTTCTCCTATTTCTTATATTTCGCCATAAACAAATGGATTATCTAACTCGGATAGAGTCGGATGCTTCGTATCCTTATCGGATAGAATCATCCTTTCAATAGGCATGGGCCATTCGATTCCAATTGCTGGATCATCAAAGGCAATCCCGCCATCATGTTCGGGCGAGTAGTATTCATCGACTTTATATTGCACGTTGCAGTTTGGCGTAAGCGTCACAAAACCATGCGCAAAACCTTTCGGAACTAAAAGCTGACGGTGATTATATTCACTTAAAATATATCCTTCCCACATACCATATGTAGGAGAACCCTTACGGATATCGACTAACACATCGTAAATAATTCCGGTTGTTGCACGAATTAGTTTCGTCTGGCCTTTATCAGGCGTTTGGAAGTGCATGCCTCTTAATACGCCGGGTTCAACAGATAAAGAATGATTATCTTGAATGAATTCGTGCATAATGCCCGCTTTATTAAATGTTTCTTTTGAGTAGCTCTCAGTAAAAAATCCTCGGTGATCCCCAAATACATTGGTTTCAATAATTTTTACATCTTTTAAACGCGTTTCAATGACTCTCACAAATCCATCTCCTTCATTATTCAGACTCTGCTAGACGCAACATATACTGGCCATAGCCATTTTTCTTCAAAGGCTCAGCTAAAGCGATTAATTCTTCGCGCGTAATATAGCCCATGCGGTAAGCAATCTCTTCTAAACAGGCAACTTTTAGATTTTGACGTTTTTCAATTGTCTCAATAAATGTAGATGCTTCTAATAGCGATTCGTGTGTTCCTGTATCCAGCCAAGCAAAGCCACGTCCCATAATTTCAACCGCTAATTCGCCTTTTTCTAGGTATGCTTTATTGACATCGGTAATTTCTAGTTCACCACGTGGTGACGGCTCAATGCTTTTGGCGATTTTAACAACACTATTATCATAGAAATATAGCCCAGTAACCGCATAATTACTCTTTGGAACTTCAGGTTTTTCTTCAATTGAAACAGCTGTCATATCTTTATCAAACTCCACAACGCCAAAGCGTTCTGGATCATTAACATGATAACCAAAAACAGTTGCGCCTTGTTCTTTAGATGCTGCACGCTGCAACATCTTTGATAATCCGCTACCGTAATAAATATTATCGCCAAGAATCAAGCAGACAGAATCATCTCCGATAAAGTCTTCCCCAAGAATAAACGCCTGTGCCAGTCCATCTGGGCTTTCTTGAACTTTATATTCAATCTGAATACCTAGTTCACTTCCATCTCCTAATAATTGCTCAAAACGCGGTGTATCCGTAGGCGTTGAGATAATCAAAATTTCTTTTATTCCTGCCAACATCAATGTAGATAGTGGGTAGTAAATCATTGGCTTATCATAAATAGGCATCAGTTGTTTTGAAATTGCTTTTGTAAGAGGGTAAAGTCTTGTCCCACTTCCTCCTGCTAATATAATTCCTTTCATTTTAAGATCCTCCATTTTATCTATTTTTTCTAAATACCTTGTTTCCTTCATCACGTATTCTAGCATATAAATACATTATCAGTCTTCTTTAATGTTAATATCAAACTTTTTGAGATATATTTAGAAATTCTTATACTGCTAAGGCCATTTTGTATAGAAAAGCCAGATACCATTTTTTACTAATGGTATCTGGCTCATATTTATTGTTATTTTCGATTCTCAAATATTTCTTTTACTGATTCGTAACTTTCGACGGTTCCAATATCATAGCGTTTCCCTTCAAACAAAAAGGCATGAACGGTTTGTTTATTAATCAAATAAGGAACAAAATGACCTGGCGCATCCGGATTATTTCCTTCTGCTAAATACTCTTGGAATAACGGCAATGTTTCTTTCTTATACAAATAGAATGCAGGCACACAGTAGCTCGAGCGTGGTTCAGGCGGTTTTTCTTCAAAGGACAACACCCTCTGTTTTCCATCAAGTTCGACTACACCGGCACGTTTTACTTGTGCTTCATTTTCTTCAATATAAGATGTAATACAGTCTGTACCTACTTCATTAAAGTAACGCACGAAATCTGTCAGTTCGAAGTCAAAGAGATTATCTCCTGCCAGAATCATTAAGTCATCATCAACGTCTAAAGTCTCAATCACATACTGAATATCGCCGATAGCGCCTAAACGTGTTTCATTCGTTAGCGTTCCATCATTCACGACCGTTATTTTTTTCGAATAATTACTCGTTTCGTTCCATTCTGAAAAATGCCCGGAGAACTTGTCATTTGTGACAATGATAATCTCATCAACTTCTGAAACACGGTCAATTTTTTCAACGATGAAATCAAGAATCGTCTTCCCCGCAACTTCAAGTAACGGTTTTGGCATGTTCTCCGTTAGAGGATACAAGCGTGTTGCATAACCTGCGGCTAAAATAATTGCTTTCACTCCTTCATCCCCTCCAAATCTTTAACTAAATGAGCGCCATCTGCTGTTTTACAAAAGTTAACTTCATATAAGTCTTTAATTTCAGGGTGACGAACCGGATAATTTGCATCAATCTTCGCTTTAATTTCTTCTTTGTAAGCTGGATCAATCAAACCGATCACTGCACCACGGTAACCCGCCCCACTTGGACGGGCACCATAAACACCTTTACATTCCTTCAATAAATAGAAGATACTCTGCATTTCTGGTATCCCTGATTCATACTGGTAGAAGGAGCTTTCGCCTGATTCGAACATCAACTGCCCAAACTTCTCAATATCCCCTTCAGCCCACGCTTTGGCGCCATCTACCACACGTTTTTGTTCTGTATAGAAATGTGCTGCACGTTTGCGTAAGCGTTCAGGTAATTGATCCTTATAATCTTCATACACTTCAGTTGGAATGTTACGCAGTTTTACATTCTCTAAAGCGGGTGTAATCGGCATCCCACTTAAATCTTGAAGCAACCAGCCTCCAACACGTAACTCGTCCGTACGGTTGTTAAAGTCCGTACTGATTAACTGCTTAGAGATTCCTGAGTAAACCACTACAACTTCAAATTCAGGCATATCTGCGCCCTTTTGAATCATCTCGTGCTCGTTACTCAAACAATCCATCACCATCAACTGATTATCCATGCTCAAGACATTTGCAGACTGATCTAAAATTCCGTTTTTCAATCCGATAAATTGCGTTTCTACCCAGTGACTATATTGAATAATATCCATCTTAGAAACCTCAATGTCATTCGCATCACACAACGCCATCAAATAAGCTGTTGTTACTGCGGCAGAAGAACTCAACCCACCAATAGGCAACTTCCCGCTCACAATCGCATTGATTCCTTTTTTCAAAACATAATCTTGACGCAAGGCCATTACTGCACCACGGATATACGTTCCCCAGAAACCGGGAATATACTCTGCATCGTGCGTGATATGAAATAGTTCTTTATCAGGAAAATCCATACTTTGAATACGGACATACCCATCTTCTGTTGGTGAATAGATCATATCTACACTCGCATCTAAGGCCATACCAGATACGCGTCCGCCTTGGTGATCCGAGTGAGCACCAATTGGACAAATACGGAGTGGTGAGCGCACTGCACGTACGTCTTCGCCGTTATAGATTTCTTGGAATTTCATCATTAACTCTTGCAACAGATTTGCCCCTTCCTATTTCTTATTGTAGTAGTCAACATACCAATCTGTAAATTTTTGTAAGCCGTCTTGAATAGACGTTTCGGGTTTGAAGCCAATTGCTGCTTGCAGTTTATCAGTAGAAGCATACGTAGCAGACACATCTCCTGGTTTGATTGGTTCGTAAATCTTTTCAAACTCAACTTCTCTACCTAATGAGTTACTCAATGCTTTTTCAAGGCTTGTGATAAATACCATCAATTTTTCAGGATTATTGTTTCCGATATTAAAGACAGTATGGCCTTGATGTGGTTTCTCAATTAATTTACCAATACCTGTGACGATGTCATCAATGTAAGTGAAGTCACGATACAAGTCGTTATCAAAATCACCATTGTTAAAGATATGGATCGGCTCGTTGTTAAAGAATTTATCTGTGAATCCAAAGTAAGCCATATCTGGTCTTCCCATTGGTCCGTAAACAGTAAAGAAACGAAGTCCAGTAGCTGGAATTTTGTACAAATGGCTGTAGGTATGAGCCATTAATTCATTTGATTTCTTCGTTGCTGCATACAGTGATACTGGATTATCTACGAAATCTGTTTCTTCGAAAGGTACCTTTTTATTAGAGCCATATACAGAACTCGATGAAGCATATAGTAAATGTTCCACTGGATAGTGGCGACAAGCTTCTAATATGTTGTGGAAGCCGATAATATTACTTTGGATATAGGCATCTGGATTTTCGATTGAATAACGTACACCTGCTTGCGCAGCTAGGTTCACAACGATTTCGGGCTTATACTCCTTAAACAGATTCTCTAAACCTTCTTTGTCAGTTAAGTCTAGTTTAACAAACGTAAATAACGCATTATCCTTCATTTTACTTAAGCGTTCTTCTTTTAAGCGAACATCATAATAGTCATTTAGATTATCAATACCGATTACTTTGTGACCTTGGCTTGTTAGTTTTTTTGAGAGGTAGTAGCCTACAAAACCAGCTGCACCCGTTACTAAAATTGTTTTTTTATCCATATAATATTCTCCTTAGTTCCATTCATATTTCATCTATAGAAAAAGCTAGATTCAAATGAACCTAGCTTTTTTTCTATTGGTGCGTATTCGCAAATTCCACAATTTCTTTGCGAATGATATTATCTGGCTGTTGTAAGAGCGACTCTACAAAAGATAACGTCTCATTCATGTCATACTTCGTACTATTCCCAACGAATATTTTTTCATATACTTGATTTTCAGCTAATTGCCCCTCAGCTAATAACTCTTCATAGAGCTTCTCTCCTGGACGAATTCCTGTTTCGACCACTGCTATTTCGGATTCTGAATAACCAGATAACTTAATCATCTTCTTAGCTAAGTCTACAATTTTAACCGGTTCTCCCATATCAAGAATGAAAATCTCACCACCTTTGGCAAGTGCTCCGGCTTGAATAACTAAACGACTGGCTTCAGGAATCGTCATGAAATAACGAATCATGCGGAAGTCGGTCACGGTAATTGGTCCGCCATTCGCGATTTGTTCACGGAAGACAGGAATAACACTTCCACGACTTCCCAAAACATTCCCAAAACGTACGGCTGCGAATTTTGTATCTCCCGTTTCATTCAAAGAGGTAACAATCATCTCAGCAATCCGTTTTGTTGAACCCATCACGTTAGTAGGACGCACTGCTTTATCCGTAGAAATCATGACGAAACTCTTGACGCCCACTGACTTCGCTGCTTCTGCAATATTCATCGAGCCATAAATATTGTTCTTAATCGATTCAGTCGGATTAAATTCCATCAAAGGGACATGCTTGTGAGCTGCGGCATGGTAGACTTGATCCGGCTTGAACTTCTCCATCACCTTGAACATACGCGCTCTGTCTTGGACATCCGCAATGACAGGAATAATTTCAATTGCGCGTCCATATAGGTTCTTTAACTCTTTATCAATTAGATAAACCGAGTTTTCTCCGTGTCCTAATAAAATTAGTTTAGCAGGTTCAAACTTTGCTACTTGACGACAGACTTCAGAGCCAATTGAACCTCCAGCTCCACTGACTAAAACAACTTTTCCATGTAAGTGTTCTGTAATAAGACTTCTATCCAGTTTAACCTCTTCGCGGCCTAATAAATCAACGACATCGATATCCCGGAAACGATTTACACTTAATTTCCCTTTTAGCACATCTTCAATACTCGGCATTTGGTTTACTTTCACATCAACCTCAGCGCAATATTCCAGAATACGTTCTAAGTCTTCAGGAGAAGCTGAAGGAATCGCCACCGTTACTTGATCGATCTGCAATTCTTTAACTAACTCAGGAATATCTTCTTCTCCGCCTAATACGGGTATATCATTCAATCGAGACCCCAGTTTCCCTAAGTCACGATCCACAATCCCAACAATTTCAATTCCATCTGGATTGTTAATTAAGCTACTAACGAAAAGGTTACCCCCGTCTCCAGCCCCTACAATTAATGTCCGTATTTTGTCTTCTTTTTCAATCCCACGAAAAAAACGACCATTTTTATATTCATGATAAAAACGCCAAATCACGCGTGACCCCGGTATTAAAAGTAAACTAAATACATACATTAAGAATATATAGCGGTAGCTGATTGAACGTATAAATAATAATACAACTAAACCAGATATACCAAATGAAATTGTCATTATACGCGTTGCGTTAAAGATCTCATAAATACTTGTATAACGAACAATTCGCGAAAATAAATGGTGCTTCAGTCCCATTACGAGATACGATAAAATGGATATACCAATCATCACGTAATAAAAACTATTCACTGGACGTATATACGCCTCTACTAAATAATGCGCCAAAAAAGCTGAAAATAGAATTGAAATTGAATCTACAAACATTAAAATAAATGATTTTTGCCCTCTTGTTAAGTCCATTCCACCTCTACTCCTTACCTAAAATAAACCAAAAAATCTTTTCTTATTACGTATTTCAGTTGGTGGATCTACTATCAACTGATCTCCATTGATAATATCTTTGGCATTTTTCTGAAACAATGCTGCTTTATCCTTACCGAATTCTTTTGTCATCTTCTCGAACGCTTCTTTCATGTGAAAAGCACGCCCTCGTGTATTATGTGCATCAGAAGCAAGGACATGGACCAAGTTTGCTTCAATTAATTGGCTGCTTAACTTCGCAATATCTTTCCCAAAAACACCCATATAACTGCTGGCAGTCACTTGGGCTAATGCACCCTTTTCAACAAAGTCCAAAAGAAGAGTTGGGTCCTCAATAATAGCTTGATTTCTCTCTGGGTGGACAATTACTGGAATAATTCCCTCTTGCATCAATTGAAAAAAAAGCGATTCGGCATAATGCGGAATCGACATTGTTGGAAATTCAATCAAAAGATAGTGTTTCTGTTCATCAACAAAGACGATCTCATCTTTTTGAATCCCTTCCAATACTTCACCATGTAGACGAACTTCTTGTCCTGGAAATACAGTTAAGTTAATATTTCTGTTATCTAGTTCCATTTGAAGCTGCTCGACGTGTTGAAATATATCTTTTTTATAATTTTCAAACTTTCCATTCTTATGATGCGGTGTTGCTAGGATATGAGTGATTCCTTCAGCAACAGCAAGTTCTGCCATTGCCAAAGAATCCTCTAAAGAGCGCGCACCGTCATCAATTCCAAATAAAATGTGAGAATGGATATCAATCATTTTACTCACTCCTCGTCCGTATAACCATAGCCGTAATAAGAATAAGAGCGATCTGACTTCTTCTCAGCTCCATTAAATACAACACCCAAGACATTCGCTTGTACCATATCTAGTAATTCTTTAGCATGTCTGACATCTTCTGTATGTGCGATATTGCGACGAACAACAAAAACGACACCATCAGTCTTTGTTGCCATAATTTGTGCATCTGTTACAGACACAACAGGTGGCATATCGAACAATACCAAGTCATATTTTTCTTCTAGTTCTTTAATTACTTCATTCATTCGATTGGAATTCAACAGTTCAGATGGATTAGGCGGCACAGGGCCACTTGATATAATATCTAAATCAGCATCTTCAACGTACTGAGCAACATCTTCAACTCTAATATCTCTTGATGTAATTAAGGTGCTCAAACCAACGCTATTTTGAGTATTGAAGGTCTTCGAAACTGTTGGTTTACGCATATCAGCGTCAATTAAGACTACTTTTTTTCCTTGATCTGCAAACACAGCTGCTATATTAGCTGCAGTTGTAGACTTTCCTTCGTAAGGTCCAGAAGAAGTAAATATAATCGTTTTTAAGTCTTTATCTATCATCGAGAATTGAATATTCGTTCGAATCGTACGAAACTGTTCGGCTACCACAGAATTGGGTTTCGTTACTGTAATTAGAGTCGTTCCCTGTTTTTGTAGTTTATCCATCTGTTTGATTTTCTTTTTCTTACTCTTTTTAAACATGTTACTCCTCCTACACTCTTCTTCTTGATAACGAAGGAGATGTTTTAGGCGTTCTCACTCTTTTATCAATTCTAGTTGATTTCACTTCATCCATGGTCATTTCTAGAATAGACCCTAGGTTTGTCCACCCTAAATCTTCAATGATTTTGGTGTCTTTGACACGCTTATCCATAAACTCAAGTAGAAACGCTAGCCCAACTCCAATCATTAGCCCTAGAATAAGTCCAACAATCAAATTCAGTATAGTATTTGGAGATACTGGTTTCATATTAGGTGTCGCTTCTGATAGAATGGTGACCGATTCAACTTCTAAAATGTCCCCAATTTTCGTTTGAAATGATTGTGCAGTAGCATTCGCTAGTTCACTGGCTGTATAAGGACTAGCATCATTTATACTAATTCCAAAAACAAGAGAGCTAGTTTCTGTTTGGACACTAATTTTATTACGTAACTCTTCTAGACTTAACTCTGATCCTGTTGAATTTATAACATCTTCTAATATAATTGGTTCTTTTATAATACTTTGATAAGTGTTAATCAAATTTAAATTTGTTTGGATATCTGTATTCGTAATCGACTGACTTGTATTCTGAGTTTGATTTACCACAATTTTTGACGTTGATTCGTATTGCGGTGTTACAAAAAAGAATGTATAAGCAGCAGCAAGAACAAGACCCGCTAAACTCCAAGTAATTATCTTACCTATGTGTCTCTTAAGTATAGCGAATAATTCGCCTAATGATATTTCTTCTCCCATCGTTGCCTCCTGATTTTTTGTAAATACTTTTGAAATTTTTGCTAAATTTCATTTTATTTTCCTTTACTATTGTACTATAGTAGCCTGCATAAATCTATATACCTTATTTTTGAATTTGCCTAAAATTTTATGACAACACTGTATATACCAAAAGCTCGAAGAATTCACATGTGGAAAACATTGAGTCCTCGAGCTTTTCGATTGTCCACAGAAAAAATATATGGACAAAATGAATCCTGTTGCATGTTCTAATTGATTTACGACAAAACAAAAAAACAGAACAGGAACTGAGGTTATTTTAACATGAATTCTACAGAAATCTACCAAACAAACGAATTTAAATCGTGTCCATCAGAACCATTTAAATACCGCTAAAACAGCAATTCCAGATGCCCCTTTAATTATTGTGGACGAATCCGATATTATTAAGCCGTATGCCGAGAAAAAGGAACACTTGAGCCTCGTGCGGGATGGCTCCAAAAACGTCATTGAAAAAGGGTATACCACGATAAATTTCTCGATGGCTAGCCCTAAAACGAAGCACCCGATTCCGCTATACAATCATATCTATTCTTCTCGGGAAGAACATTTCCAAAATCAGAATTTTGAAATAGTCAAAGGTTTTGACGCCTTCCATTCATTTCTGGGGGAAAAGAATGCCACTTTCGTCATGGTCCGCGGGTATGACAATAACGCGATGTTCCAGTATGTTCAAGACATCGGCCATTTCTTCGTGACCCGCTTGATTGATACGCGTTACCTGATCCACAGAAACCAGCGGATAAAAGTGCCCGACCTAGCGAAACGCCGGAAAGGAAAAATCAATTTTGAAACCGAAATCCAGGGCAAGATATATAACTTGAAGGTTAGCCATATCAAGGTCGAACTGCCCATACCAAAAGACACGCCCCTCAATATGGTCGTTGGCTATGGTGCAAAACCAATGAAGCTGTTAACCAACCATGCCATCAAAGGCAAAGAAGATGTGCCTCGCATCCTAAAAGGCTATATCACTCGTTGGCGAATTGAGGAACTTTTCCGTGTTCAAAAAGAAGAATTCAAACTGGAGAAAAACACTTGCCATACACAAGTCGTCTTGGCACGTGCCCGCTCTTCAAGTGCGTTGGCAAAAATAAAATTTTATCTTTATCGGTTCATACGAAGGGTTAGCAAGATTCTTTCTTTTGATACCTTAGGTATTAAGCACTTCCATCGGATTGAACAGCGATCCAGTCAACTATCTTTATGCTAAGCGGCTAACTTGAATCTTTTTAAACACGCTGACAAAGGCGTTCTATTTGTGTTTCTGCTTATGGTGCTTCAAAGAAATATGTCAAAGTATTTCGCTGTTTTCTCATAGATGCCCGAGTTACAAGCTGTCTTTACGTAAAAAGGGTAAATTCAAATAATATTTTTATCTTTTATTCCCAGCAGTTTTCCTATAAAATGTTTATGAGATAAATAAATTCCCTCCCTAAAAAAACTCGATACCTTTATTTTCCACAAAAGGCCGTATGCCCATCAACACTTAATATTCTAGAGCCTTTCTTGCGAACTCAGTGGCTTATACACTTACATTCACTGGCTCAAAACTCCGCACGGGTGGCTCATTGATGCATTATTCACTCAAGTCCTCTTGGAGCTATTCTGCGCATTGAGTGGAGTTAAAGTCCACAGGATCTTTCTTTTCACTATATTCATAACTTATATTTATTTACTAAATAAGCTTTCTTTTCTTGATTATTCATATGTTTGGTATAATCAATCCTACTTTTATTTTTTTCAAAATATTCATCAATTGTTCTAATCAATCTAGCTGGTACACCACCTACAATTGTATTAGATGCTACATCTTTAGTTACAACTGCTCCTACCCCAACAATTACATTATCTCCTATCGATACACCTGGCATAATTACTGAATTTATACCAATATGAACATTATTTCCAACTTTTATTTTACCAAAAAGATCGGCATCTTTCGCAGTACCTGTATTGCGTAGTACCCATATACCCCCATCGTGAGTTATAAAGCTAACACCTTTAGTAATTCTCACATTGTCTCCAATATCAATTAAATAAGGTTCTGAGCCAAAATTAACTTTGTCGTAAACCTCACAACCAGTGCCCATTGATAAATTTAAATGTTTTTTGATTAGATTTGCACGTTGCGAAGGTGAGCTAGCAAATTTAATCCTCAAATTTGTAATTTTATTTTTAAATCCCATTATTTGTTACCCCCATTTACTATTTTATTAATAACTTGAAAGAGAATTTTTTTATTCTTGTACAAAATAACGATTAACAATATTAATTCAATAATAATACTAACATAATAATGCAAGTTAGTAGTCACTATAGTAATAAATAAAAAAAGAGATAGCATTAATAAAATTGGTTTCCAATTTAATTTCAATTGGATATATTTATTTATAAGTATGTATCTTGATACTAGCATAGCAACTGCCCCGAAAATTTGACCGATTATTACAGATGCAATTCCAATATCATCAATAAATAACCATGAAATTATAAATGTCACTATTCCACCTAAAAGAGTAGTAGTAAATTGATACTTCGTTTTATCTATTGCTTGAAATATCGAACCAATATTTGACGCCATGGTGTTAGCTACAGCATAAATTAAAAGCCATGGAGCAAACACTAATGAACCAACATACTCTGTATCCGCAATAAACTCATAAAAAACTACTATTGCCGGAACTCCCAATATTGCTATAGTTGAAAAAATCATAAAAAGATTTTGCAAAGTTTTATTAAATTCTCGACTTATACCATTAGTTTTTATAGATAAAATTACTTCCTCAATAATTGCCATAGTAATAACACTACCAAACATTGTTATTACTAGAGAAAATTTATTCGCAAAGGAATATAATCCATTAGCTTCTGTACCTAATTTAATAGTAATAATCATTCTGCCAAATCCTGAAATAAACCATGCAGAAATTAGATTCAAAACAAGCGGTGAAGAAAAAACAAGCATCCGTTTTAAGATTCCTTTATCAAAATCTTTAATTCTTAATTTGCTGAGCACTCTAATTTTTACTTCGATGACTAAAATTGTAGCAAATTGACCTAGGTTATACGACAAAAGTAATCCCAATAATCCCATTTGAAAATATACTACAAAAACTAATACACTTATAAAATTAATAATAGTTGATGTAATCCCCGCTACTACATACAATCTATTGTTAGAAGTAGCCCTTGCAAAGTATTGCCATACGTAAACTATATTATTTAAAAATATCATTGCAACTACTAAATTAAAATATCTAATTGTACTACCAGAAATCCCTTTAAATAATAGTGATATTAATACAAATAATATTGACATTACTACAGTAAATATTGCAGAAGTGGACATGATTCTTTGTTTTACTTTATCATCTTCCTCGGTTAATAAAAACTTTAGTATAGCTTCCCATATCGCTATTAATATTATTGGTGATAATATTCCCATAATGGTTTGAGAGAAATCATAAAACCCTAATTCTTCTGTATTTATATAAAAAGCATAAATAGGAATTAGTATCGCTGACATAATTTTTGAAGATAGATTTCCTATAAAATAAATACCTGATTTTCTTACAAGTCTTTCATTATTCATTTTCTTCTCTCCTACCTAATTTCCAACTTTTTTAATGATTACTGAGTAAAAAGACTATGGTAATATATCAAAGAAATATTTCATTTATTTGGTATATTAATTACTAATTATTCGACTTAAAAGTAACTACACGCATAAACAAAAAGAAACAGATTCTACAGTTACTGTTTGAAAGGTCTAGCTAATCATATCGATTGATGAAATTAAAAATGCAAGACAAAAAAGTTACATTAATATCAAGACTCAACACTGAAGCTTTACATGATTTTACTATATTGTTTAATTGCAATATCGAGATCAGGGGTTCTCTCGAAACATGATTGCTAAGACACAGAATGTATGTCAAAGTTCAGTGAGAAAGGTCTTCAAATGGGCAGATGATTTAAAGCTGATATATGAACATATTGAAGAGCTATCGGATAATGAAGTTTATTGGAAGTTCTTCCCTGAACGACATCAATCAGAGTTGTTGTATATACTCCCTGATTACGAAAAGATTCATAAAGAGCTCCAAGAAGTTTGGGTGCCCCCCTAGCTTCTATGGCAGGAATATGTTAATTACTGTAATGATGGCAATGGTATTACAGTTGGGTACACTAAATTTTACGAAGTTTATCAAAAACATATTGACTAATACCGCTTGACGAACCATTTAAAATATAAACCTGGTGTATCAATCCAAATTGATTAGATTGGGTTCAACCATGGATTTTCTGGACACAGACACGGATGATCTAATTACCATCTACCTTTTTTTAGGAACCCTGCCTTACAGTCAATATACCTATGTAGAATCCACACTTAACATGAAAAGTGTGGATTCGTTATCACATGAATATGTTTGATTACTTTGGTGGAACGTCCATCCGTCTTATATACGGCAACTTGAAGAAGTGTGTGATCAGCCTCCAAAAGAAGGAGAAATTGTCTTAAATGAACACAGTATGAGTCTTTAGTCAATCATTATGCAATGGCTGATATGCCTGCTCAAGTACGTAAACCAAAACAGAAAGCAGCCATAGAAGGTGCAGTTGGTAAAGCCATGACGGTAATCTCCCCGTTGAGAAATGAAATCTTCACGACCGTGAGTGAATTAAAAGTAGCTATCCGCGAAAAATTAGAAATCTATAACGCCAAACCTTTTCAAAAACGTGAAGGAAGTCGACGGTTCATTTTCACAGAGACAGAACAAGAAAAACTCCATCCACTGCCTTCAATCCCTTATGACATTGCTGAATGGTTTACGGAAGAACCGTTAAACTCGATTGCCATATTACCTTTCAAAAAAATAACTACTCGTATTCCTACCAGTATGTAAAAAAGTGAATTTAAAAGTAACCAATTTTTTTTGAAATCTACTATCAAAATGAACGAGTCGCCACTCACAAACGATTATCTACCTATAAAGTGATTCAACGTATTTTTTGAGAGATTACAACTTAAAGAACAAGCTTATCAATCCTGCTTGTCAGTTTTAAATCTATCAAAAAAGCACTCCAATGAAGCCTTGGAGAAAGCTTGTCAAATTACTCTTAGAACGACTTCACTCGCCAAGGTACTGTTAGCTAAATACCATTTTAAATAACCCCAATAATAAGGACATTTTATAAGAAGCAGAAAGTACTCAAAAAAAATCCTTGGGATTTGTAAGAGGCTCAGAATATTATGGAGGCGACATCAAGTATTGATAGCGAAGCAGTATATAAATTAAGACAACTAGGCCTAAGTGAGTTTATGGATAGAATGGATAGATATACGAGACAATTGCCTTTTGACGAACGCCTACAACTATCCATCGAGTGCCTTTATCAAGAAAAATATAATAACCTGGTTAGTGGATTGATTAAACGCTCTAAATTTCGAATACAAGACGCGGATCTAGCTTCAATCCACTATGAAAAGCGCGAGATAGACCGACAACCCTTCAAGAATTGGCGACCTGCAATTAGATCAATCACTTACAGAAAGCTATTTCCAAAAGGTTTACAGGTTCAGGAAAACATACTTAGTTTGTGTATTAGGCAAAGAAGCATGTAAACAAGAAATTCAAACGCATTATGTTCGCCTTCCTGATTTATTAATAGAAAATGATGAAGCGACCCTGAAACCTAAAGGTGTACCGAATCTCATCAAGAAGTTTTCCAAATTACGGTTCACTCATTATAGACGAATGGTTATTGGATGACTTGTTGGAAGAAGACTTAAAATTTCTCTTTGAGATCATTGAGCGTCGCTACGATTCCGGTTCCATTGTCTATTGTACACAATTTAGAAAAGCAGACTGGCATCAAAAATTGGGAGGCGACCTCCACGCAGACGCGACTACAGACAGAATCGTACATAATACTGTTTGGTATGACACTAGTCAACTAAACATGCGCGAACACTAAGCAATTAATTAATTAATCTTAAAAGATAGTCATGCTGATGTTGGCATGGCTATTTTACCAGACTCAATCCGCGTACAAGTGGACTCCAATTGTATATCGCAAGACTCAATAGAAGGAATAGATGGACCTGAAGGCTCGCAATAATCATCTTATTTAACAACTCGTCACCTTTATTTTTAATCTCCTAATTTTATGTAACTATTTCATCAAACTTGTTAATTAATACTTTTTAAAAAAAGTACCCCAACATGAGATCTTGCCAATAAAACAATACAACAAACATCGCTATAATTATTAATAATATTGGTAGTCTAAAATTGAATTTTGTTGTAAGTACACTCGAAAACATTGGTAGTGATATATATATCACTAATTCAAAAGTCCTAGAAAAAAGAGTTGGGATGAATATGCTTGATATCCCAAATAACAAAACTAAGTAATAAAAATTATAATAGTCCTTTGATATAAAATTAGCCAAAGTATTTCTTTTTTTCATACTAGTTATTAAAAATAAAATTAATACATAACTTACGATAGCTACAGCAAATTGAGCTGTTGGTATATAATTTTCAACATTTTCAACATATCTTCCAAGTACGACTAAAGAACTTTGTAGTATTGGAGGTAAATAGTTATGAATATTAGTGAAAATAATTAAAGACAATGGCCATAATATCAATAAATATTTCAAAAAAGGGAACTTTTTTACTAATATAAGAACTAGTCTTAACACTACAATTGGAGCTGCACTTAGGTGCACGAGTAAGGGCAATACGTATAATACTACATTCATAACCCTTTTTTTTTCTTTGCTGAAAAAATCGTAGTATACTGCTACCATTAAGAGAGACCATGCCAAATTTTGTCTAACACCAGTTATTATTAAAAACACACTAGATACTGAAATAATACTCACCATAAAAAAAGCAAAACTGCTATAAGTGATATTGTAATCTTTTCTAAATTTATTTGAGACGAAAAAAATTAAAGAGAAAACCATTCCTGTAGGAAAAATTACAAACCAAGATCTATTTTCTATTTTAGACATTATATTAAAATATATGCTAGTTAATATAGTTTGCCTATATGGCCCATAATTAATAATTTGATTCCAATTTATATCCATGTGTTCAACTTCATCTAACATTAAATAATATCTATATAAATCCATTTGTTGAGTAGGAATAAAATTATATGCGACTACTAAAACAGAACATAAAAAAACAGTATTCAATATACGAGAATATACTTTTGTAAGTTCTATATTAGCTAGTATAACAAACACCAAAAAAAAGTAATAAAAAATAACAATAACTATCGGTAAACTTGCTACCATATTTAAAATCTCCATCCATATTCTAATTTAAGATCTTCCGTTTTTTAATGTAATCTCTAACTGTTGCCACTGGCAGTTAAGTAACTATCAATATTATTTCTTACTATTATATACTAATTTAAATGCTCGTTCGTATTCTTTAACTATTCTTTTCGCTTCAAAATTATCTATTAGATTCAATTTATTAATTGGTTTTTGTCTTTCACTAAACCACTTTTCATTCCAATCCAGTTCGTCTACTATGAACTCTTCCCTATCAATTAATTTCATAATCTCTCTTGTACCACCGGGATGGTTACTTGTGATTATTTCACAATTAGAAGCCGCAGCTTCTAATAGTGAATTTGGTAAACCTTCATATCTAGATGAGAGTATAAATAAATCAGAATATTTCATCCATTGAAATGGATTTTCTTGTCTTCCTACAAATTCAACGTAATCCGATATCTTTAACTTTTTAGCCATATTTTTGTATTCATTTAATAATTCTCCATCTCCAAGAAAGTGAAGCATTACATCATGTTTTAATATTTTTTTTTCGTTTTTTAAAATAGATTTCAGCAATATATCAATGCCTTTTTGGTTTGCCATCCTCCCCACTACAATCACGTTCTTCTTTTCAGGATTTTTAAAGGGATTAATAGTAATTTTATTCATTTCTTCAATCCACGAAAAATCAACAGGATTATATATTCTAAGGGTTTTATCTAATGGAAATGAATATTCTTTTACTAAATCATTTTTCATAAACTCAGACTGACAAATAACTAAATCCGCTTTTCTATATAATGTTTTATAATAAAGATTATATAAATTTGGTGTTGAGGTATCTTTAATTGAGATACTAGGTGTATTCTCTTCTCTAAATATAAATTTTGTTTTTGCTTTTAACAAAGGTTTAATCAAACTCAGTATTAAAGAAACCCCTCTTAGTGAGGAAAAAACAATTTCGGGCTCTAGTTTTCTAAGAGTTTTGATAAGGTCAACAATAGATGTTCTAGTTCTTTTGTGACCTAAATTAATTAAAGTAATATCTTGAGATATGTGTTTAATATAATCATTACTATCATCCAGCAGGATAATTAAACTGACGTCAAAAATATTTCTATCAATGTACTTTAATATATTTGAAATAACTCTCTCTGCTCCACCCGTCCCTAAAGTGGACATTACAAAAACAATCTTAATTTTCAAAATAATGATCACCTACTCCAAAATCGCAACAATGCGCTATTATTTTAATTGTTTGTAGATATCTTCAAACTTTAATGCAATCTTTTTCATATCTACTTTATCCGTGTTAATTTTTTCTTTATCAATTCTATGTTCTTTTGGTTTGGATGCCTTAATAATTAAATCTATCCAATTATCAATATTATCATTACTAGCAAAATATAAATTTTCAGATATTTTTACTTCATCTGTTATTTTATCTGAAATAATAGTTGGTAAACTTGCAACTTGTGATTCTACAACTGAAAATGGCAGACCTTCAAAGTGTGATGGTTGCAAATAAACATCCATGGCTGATAAAATCGAAGCAACATCTTCTCTCTGTCCAGTAAAAATTATTTGGTTGTCTATATTTAATTTTTTTGCTAAATCCTTTAAATTTTTTTCTAATTCTCCTTGTCCTACTATCACTAGCTTATATTTTTTAGATGTTTTTTTATTTAAATACTCTAATATGTAAAGTAATAGTTCGAAGTTTTTCACCGGAACTAACCTTCCGACAGAGCCTAATAATATTTCATTATCATTTATATTTAGTTCATTTCGAATTTTCATACGATCTCGTTGATTATATTTAAACAGCTCTATATCTATACCATTATAAATTATTCGTTGCTTTTGATCATTAAACATCCATTTTCCAGCATTTTTTGAAACGGTAAGTTTCTCATCAATTTTTTTTAGATATCTTTTTTTGTTGAATTCATGAGTTAATGTAACTAATTTACTCGTAGACTTTGAACTGTGACTATGTAATATTATTTTTGTTTTCCTCGCGTACTTTTTAAACATGCTTAAAGGGATAGTATATATTAACGAGTTGGCATGAATATGAATAATATCATATTCATGTCCTCTACTAATGACAAATTTTTTCATGAATTTGTAGTGTCGAAAATACTTTTCCGGAAAAGCCGGAGCTTTAATTATTTTGATATCTAAGTTTGCAAAGTCTTCAGCCATATCATTGGGACAATTACGGACCATTATATCCATTTGAAATTCATCTTTGTCAATATCTTTTAATAGATTTAGTAAGAATCTCTCGGCTCCTCCATAATTTAAACTATTAATAAAATGAAGCACTTTTATTTTTTTCAATAATTTTCACCTACATTTCTCGATATATATCATACATTTTTTGGTTAACTATTTCTTGATCGAATTTTTTTGATTTTATAACATTATTTTGTCCGATTTTAAACACTTCGGATTTATCTAGTGTATATAGTTTTAAAATGCCTTCACTAAAGCCAATAATATCATCTGGCTCATATTTAAATCCAGTCTCGCCAAAAATAGAGTAATCATTTATGCCATGTTTATTAGAAGTCAACAAAGGGAGTCCGGCTGCCATTGCTTCAACAGCAGCTAATCCTAAACCTTCTCGTTTTGATGGGAAGGCAAAGATATTTGTTGTTTTATATATTTCATTTATATCATTTCTATAACCTAAAAAATGAACTTGCTTACTTAAGCCATAGCTATCTGTAAGATTAGCTAATTCATCTTTTAATTGACCAATACCAATAATTGCATAATGAATGTCAGGTTTCCCCAATTTGTGCATTGCTTCAATGATTACTTTATGATTCTTATTTTCATTTAACTCACCAACAGATACAATTAAAAAAACTGAATTTGGAATACCTAATTCTTCACGCTTTTTTTTATTAAAAGAAGTCATATTAAATTTTTCTGTATCTACTCCTATTCCAGGCACATATTCTACTTGACATGTATTAAAAGCTAGTGCTTTATTATAATCCTGTTCATTTATTGTTATTAATAGATCCGTATACCTTGATAATTTTTTTTCAATTGGATAAAATATCCAATTTTTTTTAGGTGCACTCTCATAAAAATGAAAACCATGGGCAGTATAAATGATTTTAGTTGTCTCTTTCATGGCGCTTCTTGATGCCAAACGAGTTAAGACACCACCTACGGGGGATTGACAATGAATTAAATCAAAATCTCCATTTTTTATTATTGTTTTAAGTTCTTTAAACGCTTTAAAATTTTTTTTGCTTATCGGATTGCGATCAAATTCGATATTGATAGGAATAACGTCACTTTTATATAAATCATTAAATAATTCCTTTGATTCCTTTAAAGGAATTGTTCCGGGAATATTAAAATTTGTGGCTACAGTAACTTCATAACCTAGTTTTTTTAAGTTTTTAATATTTGGAATATTAAATTGTTTAATCATTGATGCTACGGAAGTAACCATTAACGCTTTTTTCATTTTCTTCGTACCTTTCTAAAATCTAAATTCTTTCATATAAATAGTAGTTTTTCATTAGATAAGTACTATTCTGTGTAGCGAATAGTATCATAGAACTCTCTTATTTGATAATGAGTTTTATACTCGCTTATATTCAAGTCGTAAGAAAGATTACCAAACATTTTATTCACTAACTTTATTCGCATGCATAAATGAATTATAGGATTAAACACTTTAGTGATAAACAGTCGTTTGCCGTGTATTTTCGAAATTTCTCTAACCATCTCACTTGTTTTAACGTACTCTTTGTTTTGAGGATAAAAAATTCCTGTATCATTATTGTCTATTACTAAACGAATAAATTCAGTTAGATTATCAATATGTAACATACTTCGTTGATTATCATAATCAGGAAAAATTGGTGTAAAGCGTGCTAACTTTGACAATAATTGATAATTCCCTTTTGAACCTTTACCATAAATCATTGGCGGACGAATAATAACCACTTTAAACTCGTATGAATCAAGTGGACGAATACCTTCTTCTGCCTGCAATTTACTATTACCATAGAAGTTACTTGGAACTGGGATTGTTTCTCTTGTTATTACTCGCTTGTTGCTTGTGCTATCTCCGTATACAATAATACTGCTCATAAAAATAAATTGCTTAACACCTTGTGACTTTGCTTTTTCAGCAACTTCAATTGTTAAATCTCGATTGACTTTATAGTATAAATCTTCCATTTTGGGGTCAGAGGAAACATGCGCAATTCCAGCCACATGAAACACGACATCATACTGCGAGAAGTCTTTCTCTTTCCATTCTCCATTTTTTGTACCGACTGAATCAACTTGATACTCTTCTGGATTATCTGCAACCCACTTCTCAAAAGATGTACCTATATAACTATTTTTCCCAGTAATTAGTATTTTTTTCATTTTAACAAAGTCTCCTTTGTTTCAGTTTTTTCAGCTATGGTTTCTGAGAGTCTTTTCTCAATCACTCCCGTACCACCTTCTACTACGCCGTCACTTTGTAAGACGCTAAGAAAAGTACCAACAAAGCATCTCACATCAAATGCGAGACTTATTTTGTCGACATACTCTCCGTCTAATACTGCTTTAACTGTGATCGGTAATTCATCACGACCATTGATCTGTGCCCAACCGGTTAAACCTGGCATCACATCATTTGCACCATATTTATCACGTTCTTCTATCAAGTCATATTGATTCCATAAAGCAGGTCTAGGTCCAATAATAGACATTTCACCTTTCAGAATATTAATGATTTGTGGCAGCTCATCCAAACTTGTTTTACGTAAGAACTTACCCACTTTAGTAATGAAGTGATCTGGATTTGATAATAAGTGCGTTGGTGTATCTTTTGGCGTATCGATTCGCATTGTACGGAACTTCAATATATAAAAATGAGACTTATTAATTCCGACTCTCTTCTGCTTAAAGAAGATTGGTCCCGGTGTATCTAATTTTATCGCAAGGAATAAAACTAAAAATATCGGTGAAAGGATTATTAAGCCTAGTAATGATAAAATAAAATCTATAATTCTTTTGATAACTAAATACATTCTGAACTCCTCCATGCTGATAAACTTAATGTGGATAAAGACTGCTACTTATCATAATACTTTTAGATAAATCTGATTAAAAAAAACTATTTGTTTTGATTTTGAATTAATATAACTCAAATCAATATATTATTATTTCCTACATGTCCCTAATAATACCATTAAATAACTTATTTTTGCATCATATATTGTAATTTTTTACGTTTTAATCGTATGATTGCGTTTTCTCTTTTGAGGTAAGGAGTTTTACAACTGATTCATGGACTTGTCTATACATTTAAAGCGATTTATTACTAAAAGTAAGATACAAAACTGAGGATTTTTTATTAATGTGCTAGTAGCTTAAAGCAGACGAAACCTTCACAAAACTCTTATTAATCTATAAAATAACAATTAGGAGGTGACACATGGCTAAAACTTTTCAGAATTTCTTAGAAGGAACAATCCATGACCAAAGACATCTGGAGACAGTCTACGAACGAATAGACTATTTGATGATTTTAAAAGAAAGTATTGCCAGTCACAATGCTGAGAAAGCAAAAGAAGCATTGAAGGAATTTTACCAATATATTGATTTAGATCACCAAAATTATGTTCCACCAGAAGACTTATTAGTTGCGGCAATTGGTCGTACACAATTTTTCCATGGACTCGTTTATGCATTATTATTAGATTGTTTGGCTCCCTCTGTGTTTGCCTATTCACTCTCTTTAGTTCACATTGAGACGATTAATGCCATGAAAAGACCAGAAGATGCTTTTATTATCACTTGTAGAATGATTGATACATATTGTGACTATGTAAATTCACTAGACAACATTAAAACCAGCGAATTTTCAGCTAAAGTGCTTGCGTTAATAGATATGAACATAAAAAATGAATTAACCACCCGTATTATAGCCGAGCATCTCCATTTACATCTTGATACATTGCAGAAGAAATTCAAGGCTGAAACTGGTAAGAATATTACCGAAGTTATCAACGAACGACGCGTTGAATTAAGTAAGGTATATTTACGAAGTTCGAAATACTCTATTACAGATATTTCATATGAAGCGGGCTTCTCGGATGCTAGTTATTTCGTTAAAGTATTTAAAAGGTTTACAGGCACAACGCCAGGCCAGTTTCGTACTCAAAAATAGAAGACCTGACATATTATAGTCGGATCTTCTATTTCCTTAGGCATCACATTTATACCATAGTTCTATTCCGTTTTGACGAATGACTTCACCTTTGCGGAAGCCGATTTCTTCATAATTTCCTTTCAATGTTCCATCCAAAATACCTGTTGATAGTTCTAGGTAGTCTTTAACTACTGCCTTATCCATCGTTGGGGTTTCGTGGCCCACTAAAAGTGTGTCATAGGCATCACTCAAGTCCCACAACTTTTGAATGGATTTTTGATAAATTTCTAAGTCCTTACGATTACCGCCTTCTTTGTTAAAAATGATAATACTATCATTAATCGTGTCTCCGCTAAAGAGCAAACGATTCGTGCGATCGAGATAAGAGACGTGTCCAGGTGAATGCCCCGGCGTTTCAAAAACTTCCAGAACACGATTCCCTAAATCAATAGTGTCTCCTTCTTTAATCGGTTTGTATGGGAATAAAGATAGGTCTTTTTCTTCCGGTAATTGTTCCAATAAAGCTTCCACATGTCCTTCACCTGGAAAACGGATAGGCGTTCGTGTTTCAATGTACCATTTCCTCATAGCCACACTTGGATAATGTTCGCGGTAGAGATGGTCATCATCTGGGTGCATATATGCTTCCTCGAAAGCGTACATGCCGCCTAAGTGGTCCAGATGTCCGTGTGTCAATAATACTTTGATAGGTTTATGAGTGATTTTCCTTACATCATCGATGATAGTGCCAATACCAGCTCCCGTATCTATGAGAGCAGCATATTCATCTCCGACGGCCACATAGTAATTGTCTAGAAAATAGTCGCTAATATGCCAAGTATTCTCATTAATTTGTGTTATTTTCTTTGCGATTTTCGGTTTAGTATCTACTGCCAATTTCACTCATCCTTTCCCTATTACAAACTGTTTACCTCTTTAGATATATTTTGCATTTCTGCATCGGTCATATTGTATATAAAGTGGAAACAGAAGAAAATTAATACTGCTCCGATGACAGGTAAAATACCACCCATAAATTTGATTGCGGTTGCGACTCCAGTTGTTTGTGCCGCTCCAAGAGCCACATCATACCCAACTGCATCCAATAACAACGCAATCATCGATGTTGAGAAACTCGAAACCAAGAACACTAAAAATGTGATTGTTGCATAAATGGTTCCATCATTCCGTTCTTTTGTTAAATAGGCCTGGTAATCGACCGCATCAGCAATTAAAGACCAAATGAGTAAGCTAAAGAAACCAACGAAAAATTGTCCCAGTAATTGGAAGAAAATATATTGCGTAGATGAAACTGGGAAAAATGCATTAACTGAAAATGACGCTGCTGCTAGAAGAGCTGGCCAAGTTACTAAGTTCTTTTTACCAAAACGGTTTATCATCGGTTTAACAAAGACCATCGCAACCAATGTCGGAATGAGTGTAGCTAACCCTAAGGCAGCAAGTTGCTCTGTGGCGCGATAATGGCTCATGAATACATATTGGTTCATGATTCCTGTTGTTTGGATAAAGAATTTAGTGATGATGTAGGCTGAAATAACTGCAACCATCGGACGGTTTTTAACAAAAGTTTTCATAACTTTGAAATAATTGATACTCTTTTGCTCATCAGTCTTGTCCGGAATAATTACCCGTTCACTAACTAAAACATGGGTCAAGAGCAGGCAGACTGCAGTAAAGATTGAAAGAATAATTCCTAATAATACAAAACGATTAGCAACAGGATTATCCATTTGATCGAATAAGATTAATGGTGCAATGGAAGTAACAATAACGTTGGCCATAACTGAACCAATACTTCTGAAGTTTGATAAATCCGTTCTGCCTTTCATATCAGAGGTAATCGAGTTTAACATTGCTCCATAAGGAACGTTAATGAAGGTACCAACAATTCCCCAGATAAAGTAGGTAATAAGAGCATAAGCAATTCTAAATGCATACGGCATGCCCGACAAATTAACAAACAGAAGAATCGTTGTCGCGATGTATGGTAATAAATATTTGATTAAGAATGGCTTATATTTACCAAACTTTGAACCTGCTCTGTTATCTACAGCTCTTCCGATAAAAGGATCGTTAATCGCATCCGATGCCTTACAAATAGCTATGATTAGCGAGAAATGCACGGGGGTAATTCCAACTATGTTCACAAAGAAAATCATTAAATACGTATTCACTAGAACTTGAAGCGAGTTAAACCCTAAATCTCCGAACATATAGCCTAACTTGTCTTTGATTCCGAATGTTGGGGCACTCTTTACACCCGCAACATACTCTTGATTCGAAGAGACTTCTAAAACTGTTTGCCCTATTTTCGTTTCTGCAGCCATAAAACTTCCTCCTAAAATGTTTTCTTCAAAAATGTAACCGGTTTAATTGAATGATTTTAGTATAATTAAGAAAGCGCTTTAATAATAGGTGTTTTACGGTCGTTTATGGTAAATTTCCGACTTATAGGATTTAAATATCAAGTTTTTGTGAATCTGGTAACTTGACTAGAGTAAAAAGAAGCATCAGAGTATGCAGCGGCGCACTCTGATGCTTGATAAAGACTATTTAAATTTCACACTTAATGCGACAAATGCCCTGTAGTCACAATGTGATGGTACTTTTCTGTTCCTAAAAACCCTTCAACAATATCGTATTTGGCATCATAGACGAGTCGCTCTGCTTCCAATTCTTCTATTATAACTACCTCATCCTTCAACCAGGATTCAATACGACTAATTGCCGTATCAATCCGTGCACTCGCTCCACCGTATCGGATGTCCAATACTTCCCAACCAAATGGCTTGTATAATTCAAACCACAAACGATTGTGCTTTTCATGGAGGTACTTCATATCCTCTTTTAGCGACTTTAACTGTTCCACATGTATAGCCATTCTCTGCTTATCTTTCTGATCATATGCTCTCTTCAAATTTATTCCAATTTCTGCCTTGGTTGCTAATACTTTAGCTAGTTGTTTATAAAAATCAAATAGAGAAATATAATCTGATTCGCAATTTTGAAGCTGCGCCAACTTTTCATACAAGCGACGATAATGCTTACCCAGTTCTAACGTCTTAATATTCGCGTCAAATAAGCCCGTCAAAATATCTTGCCACAAGATAAATTTAGATGGGCTAGAAGACATCAAATTATTTTTTCCCACACTAGGAACTTCGTCGAACTCATTCAGTAACATGAAGTATTCTAATTTCATACCTGTACAGCCTAACAAACGCTCTGCCAGCTCTTCTTGATTTATTTCTTGTTTGTATGTGTACTCCGCATACAGTTGCATGACAGGTAAAGCTGTTGTCAGTGGTGTTTCTGCACCATTATCTGCCCACAACGTGAGGAACACTTCTTCTATTCCTTCAGATTTACAGGCTTTTAAGGCTGCCTCTGAATTAACAAACGCCCTGCCATAATTCGGAGCAACACCATTCCATGTCCAAGCCCCTCCAGCAAAAATTGGATGCGAACCCAACTCTTTGTGATATAGACTTTCTTTTCACTTGGGAATGAGATGGTCGAAAAGACTAAATCGTATTGATTTTCACTCATTAAAAGTGCTTCTTGAATACTGTGTTGTTCGATAAAGTCGATTTCTGGGAATATCTCTCGTAGACCCGCTGTCATTACTAAGGAAGAGCTGATGCCATTGAGACAAATCGCTAGTGCTCTTAAACGGGTATTTTCTTCGGTTTTCTCTTTCAAGTGTAAGTAGCCACCAAAGTGAATGGTGAAATAAGCTATTTCACTCTCAGAAACACATTTACCAATCTCTTGTTCTAAAGGTTCCAATCCTTTTTTGATCAGATAGAAAAGGTTTTGGTACTCTTTTTTTACCTTATCAACGAGCGGATTTTCATAATACAAGTCGAATTTCATCCGGAAATACGCAGGTACAAGGTGTTGATATAACGTTTTGTGGAGTGTGGTCGACTCCGAAAAGTTAATTCCCGTGATTTGCTGAATATGTAGAATGATTTTCGCTGTCAGTTTATTAAAGTAGTGCGCATCCACCGTGTATTTTTCACCCTGCAGAACGTTGAGTAGGCGTGTTTCCCAAAAGAGAATTTCTGCTTCATTTGAGTGGTTGAAGATGTCTTTCACTAAAGTGGCAGATAGCGTATAGGCTGGCTGATCCTTTAATTGTTGTGTATCGTTTTTTGAGAAGTTTATTGGTTTTGTATTTTTGCGGATTTTGTTAAAGCAAATGTTGTAGATAAGTTCTTCCAAACGGCTTTCCACAAAGCTTAATAGATTATTTTTTGAGTAATTTAAGATGTACGCATAGTGTTCGTTTATTTCTAATGACTTTCCCCAGATGACTTCAAAGTAGTGGGCTGATTTCTTTAGGTACGAAATGTGTTGTAAGTGTGAGATGGCATTTTCTAAGAGCCTTCTGACCTTCATTTCATCACCTTTAAAAATGTAACCTTCTGCCTTGTCATAGAGAAGGACCAGTTCATAGTCTTCTATATAGTCACGTAATCTTTTTACGTCCGCTAAAACAGAACTCCGACTGAGCCGAAAATAATTTTGCAGTTTTTTTGCTGATAACGGCTGTTGCGCACAGGCGATGTGGATAATTAAAAGTGGAATTCTCTCTTCTGGAAATTGGTAGCTATCGAGTTCTTGCTCGACGAGTAACTTTGTCCATTTTTCAGTTTCTTCATCTTGATTAAAGAGCTGTCCTGCGTGTAACTCAATCGTCTGTAAGCCCCCTTCCACCAAAAAATTATTAATAACGGAAATCTCATACCATAACTTTTTCCTACTTTCATCCAAAGAGAGGATGATTTTTTCAGTATCCTTTTCTTTCGTTTGATGCAAATAGTTAATCAACAAAATTGTTTCCGTTTTTAGCATTTCCATCACCTATTTTCATTATATGGTAAACCGCTTACATTGGAAGTACTTCAGCGGTCCAAGATATTTGACGTTGTTTTTGGTTGTGTTGGACACATAGAATAGTATAAATGATTTTGGGGGATTTAAAGAGTGGGATGGATGTAGAATTCCAAAATTATTTTTTAGAATAATATACTGAGACATCAAACCAAAATTATTTTAACGATTCAAATGTTATTCCATTGTTTGCGAAGATGAAATAGTGCGACAGAGAAAGAGGCGTCCGGGTGGGCGCCTCTTTTCTATGGGGTTTAAAAATAATACCCTTCTATATCAAGTTCAGTATCGCGTTGTTAATTCGAATACTTTTGTAATCCTATCTTTTCTCTCCATTTTTCCATAGTCTCTAAATTCAATTAATGAACTGATACTTAGTCGACCGTCCTTTACCAATTTTCTCAATGACATTGTCAGATTGTAATACTGACAAGGCGCGCTCAATTGTTCGACGACTAATTTCTGGTAACAACTCTTCCAATTCAGCTCTGCTTAACGGTTCAAAACTTTTTTGTAAGGTTTCTAGCAAACGCTCTGAAGGTGTTAATTCTTGATTTATCACAACCTCAAACCGTTCTGTAAATCCCTCATAAGCTCGTAGTATAACCCCTAATAAGTAACGAACAAATGGTGTGTAGTCTTGTTCATTTTCTGACCATCCAAAGGAACTTGCCTTTAACGATTCATAATATGTTTGTTTCGATGTTTCGATTAGTTTTTCAATACTAATATATTTCCCTACTAAATACCCTGATTTATACAACAATAATAAAGTCAATAATCGGGACATTCGGCCATTTCCGTCACTGAATGGGTGGATTGAAAGAAAATCTAGAATAAAACAAGGTATTAATAATAAAGGATCAATTTCTGATTTACTGATTGCTTGATTGTATTGCTCACACAATTGGCTCATTAATTCCGGAGTTAGAAATGCAGGTGCAGGCACAAACCGGACCCGTTCCTTGCCATCAAAATCCTTTTCTGTTATTAGGTTATCGACGCTTTTATATTTTCCCTTGTAACTTTTAGCTGAATAATTATAAAGGTTTTTATGTAATGTCAAAATATCATTGGGTATAACTTTAATGTAATCATGACTATCGTGAATCAACTTCAATACATCTCTGTAGCCTGCTATTTCTTCCTCATCTCTGTTTCGAGGCGTGCTCTTCTCCTCCATTATTTCTCTTAAACGTCCATTCGTCGTTGATATACCTTCAATTTTATTTGAAGATTCTGTACTTTGAATTAAAGCCATATCTGTCAATTTCCCCAGTATTTCCGGTTTCGCAGCAATGTACAGTTCTTGCTTACCTTTATATTCATGTATTTTTGTCAACATATTCAATAAGTCATAGCTAAGCGTTAATTTTTCTAAATTTCTGTAATCGAACTCTTTCACCGCCACTCACCTCTTTTCTCCGCCATTTTACCCTTTTTGGCGGAGAAAGACAAGATATGGCGGAGTAATTTTCCATGTAGTAGGTGTTCCGAGATGACTCATCTTTCCCCACAAAAAAAGCACCCCTAGTTCAGAGGCGCTCATTTCTACTTATTCACTTAACGTATCAACCTTGCTTGTTATCTCACTCAATGTAAACCCAAGCCCATCCCAAGCTTCGCTACTCTCAAATGACTCAATAACAAACGTATACTCATAGACTTCATCCAGGTTATCGCGACCTGATGCTGATGTGTAGCGCGTTGTTCGTTCAAAGTCCATTGTGACTGTGTACAAATTTACATCCGTTTGTATCATATCTGTAATTTGCAGGGACCAATCCAAGTTTTCCGTATCAGTGATTCGAACAGCTGATCCACAATGGTGAGGATGGGAATGAAAAGGACTTGCATATCGATTGAACTAAAAGGATTCTTATGTTGAAAAACGTATTTATTTTAGCTTTGATGGCTTTACGAAATCGGAAGTATCGGGCACTAACTATTAAAAAACGGATAAATAGTGTTTTTATTGAAATTCCTCACACTGGTATAATATTTGACGATAGGGGGTTCGAATCCCTCAGGCGACGTTATCGTTCATTCCTGCTTTCCACTGCATCTACGCAAACTTCGGTATTTTCAGCTACCTCACCGTAGTTTGGTTCAACTATATTATTGTGATCGTTTTTTTCTAGATCGAGCGGTCCTTTTCACTTTAAAAAGCGTTATTCATTTAACGTATCTACCTTGCTAACGATCTCACTCAACGTAAATCCAATTCCTTCCCATGATTCACTATTTTCAAACGACTCAACAACAAACTCGTATTCATACGCTTCATCCAGGTTATCGCGTCCGGATGCTGATGTATAGCGTGTTGTTAGTTTGAAGTCCATTTTGACGTTGTACAGGTGGACGTCTGTTTGTGTCACGTCGGTAATTTTCAAAGACCAATCCAAGTCTTGGGCATCGGCATTGCCACGGAACACTTCTGCGTATTCAGTGAAACGGGTGTACAATTCATTGTCTTTGCCACCTGTTAAATACTTGGCCAGCTCTTCATTGTCCTCTTCATCCAAATCTTCGCCGTCTCCTTCAGACATAGAGACAATTTTTCGTGTCAATGGGCCGAATAATTGATCCACAACAGTTTGATCACCAAAGTCGTTTGCAAAATAGAGGTAATAGTCTCTCTCGAAATCATCCAGAGTAATGGCTTCCGATTTCATAACGCCAGATGGGAAATCAATTCCCAGTTCCAAGATCAAATCTTCCGACCACGAAATGGGGCCGAATTCGCCATAACTATCCGTCAACGTTCCAATTTTTTCTCCGCCCAAGTAAACATCGGGTGTATCTTGATTACTCGTGACGCTGAACTCGACGCCTTCAATTGGCAAGTAGACTTCCGTTCCTTCATTGTGTAAAACGGTTATATCGGTTTTATTTGCGAATTCGTAGCCATTGATTTCAGCTGCCGCATCGACTGCGAAAATTCCTGGTGCGTAAGGCCCCACTTCTGTCCTGAAACTATCCACATTTGAAACGAAGACCTCTTCGCCGTTGACATGTATCGCTGCGTCCGCAATGTTCACACTCACGTTAAAGTAAACGGGATTCAAAACGAGGTCGTATTTGTCAAAAAATAGCATCGTTTTGCCATTCTGCTCCAAGTAGATTTCATCTGAAACCCAGAGACTGTCTTGTCTCAGCGAGCCACCCAACGCGCTGACGTAGCTCTTATTTTCAGTCAGGTAATTTGCGTAGGGTGTAACGGATTCTTTCGTTATTTTGAAATGTGGATCGTGAGAAACGACTATTTTCGCAATCTTACTTGCGTCTCCTGATGCTAATACTTCGATGTAGTGATTCACCTGGTTCTCTTTGCTATAGGCTTTTTCACCCATTTTAAAACCACCGAACGCGACTAGTAAAACGATCAGGGTAGCACCAGCAATTATTTTTTGTGTTTTCGTAAGAGCTGGTTTGTTTAATGTGACCGTTTTTTTTGTGCGTTTTTCTTCTACCACGCCGTTAAAGTCGTGCCCACACTCACTACAAAAGCGCGTATCTTTTTCATTTTCTGTTCCACAATTTGGACAAAATTTCATATCGATTCTCTCTCCTATCTACTAAAAAAATTCGTACATGAGTTCTTCAAAGATATTAATCCCACTAAAATCTTTGATAAACATACCTAGGAGAATACGTCCGATAATCATCACTAGGATTAAATAGCCTATATTTCCCATAATAGTCGTAATGAAAGAATCGACTTTGCTATGATTTTCAGTGCTGTAAAGGTACACGTTGAACGCTGCAACGTTGATAATTCCGGTTAAACCAATTAACAGGAGAATAATATCCATTAGTCCAAATGGCGATAGTAAGCTAAATACGAAAACCAACGCCCAAATGAACACATTTAAGGATAAAAGTCCGCCTAACTGTGCCGTTACTTGGCCAAACGTGATCGGGTTCTTTTTGATAAAACGGACCACGAGGTAGCCAATTAAAATGGGACACAGGGTCGCTACTGTTTGAACCACGAATACTTTTATGAAATCAATAAAACTGAGGTACATATATGTGTCATTTAGGAAAACAGCCAGAGTCAGCGTCGTCAACAATGATAGAACGGCGATTTGAATCCACCCCATCAGCGCTTTGCTGTTGGCAAAACTAGAGCTCGGATTCACTGCTGATTGCAGAAGGTATTGCCAGTAGTTGCCCATTCGCTCTTTAACATTTGTTAAGTCGATATTAGGTGCGGTAATCGTGATCTGACTTGTGGGCGCTTGTGCTTTTTGATTAGCGGCTTGTTCTGTTAAAGGTGTCCCACATTCCGTACAGAATTTGTTACCTTCTTTTATTTCAGCTTGACAGTTTGGACAAATAATCATTTTTTGTTGCTCCTTCTTTGTTATAAATTTCTATTCAAATGTTACAATGGCAGTTATTTGCTGCGTGTCATCATTGTAAACACCGAGACTGCCATTACCTGTGTATGTATAGTAGAAATAGATGGGCGTATCGGATAGGTATTCAGTGGCTTTTACGGTAATGATATCATCTGCGTAAGTGATGGCTTGAATCAACCATTGAATGGCTTTTGTTTGCGGATTGCCGTCACCCGTGTCTGTTTCGCGGTAATACCACAGCTCCCCAATCCCTGGAAGGTTCGTGTCGGGATTTTTCTCGAGAAAACTATAAATAATTTTTGAGTCTGCTACATAATCTGTCGTCCGCTTACCAAGCATATAACGAGCAGGATTGGTTTCTAACAAGGCTAAATCGTTCTCGCGCAGTTGGTAATGGTTGGATGCAGATTTCCCTTTTTCTTCGAGCATTTCATAGTCCTCGGTAAATTCACCGGCATTTTCTTGATAGTAAAATTCAAGCGTTGGATCATTTGCGAATACAACGACTTTCTGGTCTGGTGACTCTTCCAAGGTCATATCAAACGTGTAAGGTTCGAAATCCGCCGGTTCATACCCATGTAGCGGTTGGGCTGTAATAGTCGCCACTTTGCCGTTCACTTCCGCTGAAATAAAACGCGCAGCATTCAGCTCGCCATGATTAATGGCCGAAATTACCAGTTCGCTACTCAGATAAATTAAGGGTTTACCCATCCGGTCTTCGGAGTTTGAAACGGCTGAATAGTTCGTCCATAGGCCATAGAAATCTTCAAGTGTGATGTTCTTGTATTTTTCAGTTGCGATGGCTTCTTGCAAAGTTCTCAAACTTTTCAGCGTTTCTGGAAAGTAGGCTTCTACCGCCCCAACGTGTTCGCTTCTCACATCCAGGTGTTTATCGGCGCCGATATAATCTCCTTCGTCGAGCGCTGTTTGGGCTGCTTGGATGGCTTGTTCCAGTTGCACCGCCTGATCAATCAGGGCAATAATTCTTTCATTTTTATCGCGGTAATTCTGATAGAGTCCACCGATACGGGCCAATGGTAATTCGGAAATGTTTTCGGTGATTTGTTGAAGTTTATTTTTGTCTTTATTTTTAATTGCTTGTAAGTATTTAGCGTTTTGTTCATTTAATTTTGAATAATGGATGAATAATTTCGAATCGGGTTGTAACTGTTTAATTTCTAATAATAGCTCTGTTGTGGATGAATCAGCACTATTTTCTGTTGCTTTGAGTTCATCAATCACAGCGTCAAATAAAGTGATATAGTCTATTGCTGTGGATCCAGGGGGTACTGCTAGGACAAATTCTGCCTGATCGCCAGTCGCATAAATGATTTCTAGCATGTTTTCAACCACATAGAAGGACATCTTACGTTCCATATCAGCTAAATAAGCAATGGCCTCTGGTTCATTGGCATAAATGAGGTAATTCTCTTTCTCTCTTTCAACTGTAAAGCCGCGGTCTGAAAAGTACGTCATATCTTCTGACGATTGGATAGGCATATATATTTCAGCTCTTTTGGGTGTACTTACTTCGTATGGCTCATCTGCCGATTGCGGTTTTTCGAATTCGTAGAAAATAGTGATTGTTGAACCTGTTTTTGAATCCAAAGAACTGACTGTTAATTCTTTTTTATTGGGAATGGTTAGAGTAATTAAATTACCTTTATTTCCATCAATCACCCATTCGCCTTTAATGGATCCCAAAACATTCGTTCCAATGAAAACAGTGATCAGAATAAGCGTGATAATGAGCGCACCCAAAACGATTGGTTTCTTTGCGCGTTTTGTTTGCTGAACCAGCTGGTGGCCGCAATTTTCACAAAACTTATCTCCCATGTTCGTACCTATAGAACAATTCGGACATTTTTGTTTCAATTATTCTCTCTCCTTTCGAATTATTTAAACCACCTTAAGTATAGCAAAATAAAATGTTTTGCGAGCATTTTATCATGAATTATTATCTTTATATTTTTAATAATATACATATACGCGCATTCTGTTCAAGACTTTGATAGAGTGTTCTGACCTTTGTTTGATATAATGAAACATATCGTTCAAAAGTTAAGGTGGTTACATAAAATGTTTACGTATAAAAAGTTTTTGGGTTTCGCTTTACCTGTGCTGCTCCTGGCTGGCTGTGGTAACGAAGCTGTTGAGGAATCAGTATCTTCAGTGGTAGAGAGTCGTGTGTCTTCTTCAGAGGTTGAAATCGAAGAGCCGGTTGTGAGCCGCGAAGAGGAAATGTTGGCGGAGATGACGTTGGAAGAGAAAGTCGGTCAAATGTTCTTGGCGCGCTATCCGGATGTGGATTCGGTTTATTACGCGCGTGATTATGAGTTGGGTGGGTATATTTGGTTTGCGAAGGATTTTGAAGCGAAGGATCCGGCGCTAGTAAATGATGAAATTGCGTCCATTCAAGCGGAAATGCCGATTGATTTATTTATGGCGGTGGACGAAGAAGGCGGCGACGTGGTGCGGATTAGTTCGTTCCCGCAGTACCGCTCGGTTCCTTTTTCAACGCCGAGAGCTGCGTTTGACGAAGGTGGTTGGGACGGCGTGGAGGCTTTTGCGCTGGAGCAAGTTGCGCTGCTGAAAGAGTTGGGATTTAATTTGAACTTGGCACCGGTCGTTGATGTGGCGAGTGGTCCGGATGATTTTATTTACCATCGTGCCTTTTCGACTGATGTTGCGGAAGTTTCGCAGTTTGCGGAGGTTTTTGTTTCCGCGTATAAAGATGCGAATATGGGGACGGTGCTGAAGCATTTCCCAGGTTACGGAAGCAATGTGGACACGCACACAGGGGTTGCTTACGATGATCGGTCGTTGGAAGCTTTGAAAGAACGCGATTTGGTGCCGTTTCAAGTTGGGATTGCTAACGGGAGTGAAGCGGTTTTGGTGGCGCATAATGTGATGGAAGCCATCGATCCCGATTGGCCGGCTACCCTTTCTCCTCGTGTGATTGCGATTTTGCGCGAGGACATGGGATTTGAAGGGATTATTATGACCGACGATTTGGTAATGGACGGACTGCAAGCTTTCGCAACACCGGAAGAAGCGGCTGTATTAGCGGTACTGGCTGGAAATGACGTGTTGATTAGCTCGGATTTTATGGTGCAGATTCCCGCTGTCTTGGATGCGGTTGAAGATGGTCGGATTTCCGAAGAGCTGATCGATGCAGCAGTTTTACGGATATTAAAGGTGAAGAGTGAGATGGGGATTTTGTAGGGGAAAATAAAATGGGACTGCTCCATCATTTAGAAATTTATCTAAGTGGTGGAAGCAGTCCCTTATTTTATATTCATTTAAAATGAAACAGTGGGTGGTGTGCCAGTTGGGAAGAAGGTTGCATATGCTTCGTTTACCGCATCCATATCCGCGATATCTTTTAGGTAGATGTTTACCTTGACGATATCTTCTACTGTATGGTCGATACTTTCCACAATCGCTTTGATATAGGTCAAGCATTGCGTTGTCTGCTCTTTCACATCTTTTGTTACTAGTTCACCTGTATCCACAGAGATTGGTAATTGTGCGGATAAGTGATTGTAATGTGAAAATGCGACTGTCTGAGTAGAAAACGGACTGATTGGTGCATTTTTTGTATTATTCGCTTCAATCACGATACCATGTCTGTCTTCCACTGCTTGTGGAGGTGTCCCGTCACCATGGGATACGACCGCATCCATTTGTACCAATGCGCCCATCGGTAATGCTTCTGCCTGGATGGTTGTGCGGGCCGGAACATATGCGACTGCTCTTGCAATGGCTGAATCTGGGAAGAAGGTTGTATAAACCGCTTCTACGGCATCGCTATCTTTGATATCCCTTACATAAACAGTGATTTTAACAATATCCGTCATGACGTGTCCGACGCTCTCGACAATAGCCTGGATATTCTTAAAACATTAGTGTGCTTGTTCACTTACGCCACCGTCTACCAACTTACCACTTTCCGGGTTGATTGGCAATTGTGCGGATAAATTGTTGTAGTGTGAAAAAGCGACTGATTAGGAAGAAGGTCCAAAACCTTTTGGTGCCTGCTGTGTTTGTGTTACAGTGACTGTGTTAAAGTCTGTCATTATGATATTTTCTCCTTTAGATTCAATTTCATGTTTGAACACCACTAATGAAAGCGCTTACGAGTCCCATCAGTATAACATGTTTTCACGCCTATTCATAACTTTCTAAAATATTTGTGCGATTGCTTGTATATGTGAATCCTAGCTGTTCAAAGAGACGATTGCCTTTCGATTTTAAATGAAAAAAACGAACCTGAGGGATTTGATTTCTCATTAATAATAATCAGGGTCACAATTGGCGCAGCATGGCGTTTAGTGATTGGGTGTGAAGCGTGCACAAGTTAGGGTTTTCAGCCTGACCTTTGCACTTTACCAACGCAAAAACACCTCCGATTTTGTACGTGTCCCATTTCGAAGGTGTTTTATCATGTTTCATTCGTCTATTCTATTTAGTTCATACGTCACGAGGCATTTATTTAGAAGTGAGACTTACCACTCTTTAGCTTCGTAATCGAGTTCTTTAAATAGTTGTGATTTTTCTTTTTTGGATAAATAGCGCCATTGTCCGATTGGTAATTTTTCCAACTTGATATTCATAATTCGAATACGTTTTAGCTGGTAGACATTGTAGCCAAGTGCTTCACACATACGGCGAATTTGACGGTTCAAGCCTTGCGTTAAGACGATATTGAATTCGTATTTCGAGATTTGGGTTACTTTACACGGGAGTGTTTTGGTCCCCAAGATATGGACGCCCTCGGACATGTTTTTCAAAAATTCGTCGTTGATCGGACGATCCACGGACACGATGTACTCTTTCTCATGGCTGTTCTCGGAACGTAAAATTTCGTTAACGATATCGCCGTCGTTGGTTAAGAGGATTAAGCCCTCTGAATCTTTATCGAGGCGGCCGATGTGAAAGACGCGGAACGAATGATTCACGAGGTCAACAATATTCCCTTTGACGCCTTTTTCCGTTGTACTGGTAATGCCCACTGGTTTGTTTAAGGCGATGTAGACATAGTTTCGGGCTACGAAAATATGGTTCCCGTCAACACGTACTTCGTCTCCCGGCTCAACCTGGCTGCCGATTACCGCGCGTTTGCCGTTAATGGTTACACGGCCTTCTTCTACTAATTTATCTGCACCGCGACGGGACGCTTTTCCAGCCTCGCTGATGTATTTATTGATACGCATGTTTGCACTTCCTTCATCATTTATTCCCTTACAACTATACTGGATACGTGCCGTAAAGCAAGGGATTCTTGCTGATTGAGACTATTTTTGATAGATTGGCGGACTATTGCGGACGGAGTTGCGTCGGTATTATACCAGGTAGACGGATGAAAGTTATTTTCTCAAAAACTTCGACATCTTCAACCGTTAATGGAAGTAGTTTCGCATTGGTCGGCAAGAGTTGGTGAATTTTTACCGACCTTTGCCGAGGAAAGTTGCTAGGTCGGTAAAGGTATGGAAGTTTGAGCTGAGCTTTGCCGACTTACCGATCTAAAGCGTGCAAAGGTTAGTTATTTTTAGTGGACCTTTGCACGTCTAGCAAATAAAACACCCTTCGAACCAGTTAAGCACGGTTCAAAGGGTGTCTTCAAGCGGAGTCGCCTGAATAAATTTTGGTTTGGATATTTCTATCTTCGGTTTTCATGCCTTCAATCATCGCTAATAAGGTATTGACTGCTACTTTACCCCACTCGGACTCGGAATAGCCGATTGAAGTGAGGGTCGGTTTAAGGTAATCTCCAATCTCAATGTTATCGAAGCCGACAATAAAGATATCTTTCCCGATTTCTAATGCTGTTGTTTTGAAATAGTTGTACAGACCGATTGCCATTTCGTCGTTGAGGGCAAAAATGCCGATTGGTTTATTTTGGTACCGCTCAAAAATTTGCTGGCCGGCTTTATATCCTGCTGCTGCAGTATAATCTCCGGGTAAGATTTGATAGGCAATATCTGTAGTTGCCAATACTTCTTCAGCGCCGATGAGTCGTTCATCGGAGTCGTAGTTTCCGCATGGTCCGGAAATAACAAAGAGTTGGCTCGGTTTATTTTCAAGTAATAAGTTAACAGCCTGTTTCGCTCCGCCGCGGTTGTCCAGTAATACTTGGTGGATATTGGCGTGTGCGATGGTGCGGTCCATCACGACGATTGATTTGCCGCGCTTGGCGTAGTTCATTATTTCTTCGTCTGGGAAAAAAGCATCCAAGATTAAGGCGCCATCAATCATTCCTTGCGGTAAAAACAACCGTGAGCGATCGCCCGAACAAGTAATCAAGTCGTACCCTTTTTCTTTGACCGCCTCTAACATTGCTTCTAATAAATCTGCATAAAAAGTCCCTTTGTAGCTCGTTAAGTACACGCCGATAATTTCAGTGCTTTTCTTACGTAAATTTCGGCCGGCCATATTGGGGATGTAGTTCATTTCATCGGCGATTGCCAAAATACGATCGCGCGTCTTTTCACTGACCCTCGCACTTCCATTCAGTGCGTACGAGGCGGTCGAGATGGAGACTCCGGCCTTTTTTGCTAAATCTTTTATCCCTACCACATACACACCTTCTTTATTCTATTTAATAGGTTTGATAATAAACTTCAATTACGTTGTCTTTATCGTTCAGTAACGGCGCAATGTCTGCTTTTGAGACGCGGATACCGGTCTGGCGATACGGGTTCTCAATTTTGGTACCCCTTACTTTGCTCCCATTTACTATCATAGTCGAATTTACTTCGGTTGCCAATGTAAATTTAAACGTGACCGGTTTATTTAAATAGGTAAAGTCTATCATCAGTCCGTCGTAAGCTGGTGGAAGCACTGGATCGAGGACTAAGTCTTGGTTGAAAGCCGTGATTCCTAGCGCATTAGCAATCAATTGATTTAAATAAATTCCCGGTCCGCTTGAGTAAATCCGCCACCCTCCTTTAACTGCGACTGAACCCGTTTTTAGTTTTTCAAAATGTTTCGCAGCTTCATATCGGGTAGCGAAATCCCCATCTGAACTACTGAAGTAAGCGTTGCTTTGGCGCTTAGCCGCATGCGGCACAACGTCTTGGATATTAATCGGATTGATGACTTCTAGGCCTCGCCACACTTCTTCCGTTTTTCCGATTTTGGCCATCGATTCGATAAAACGAATATGGGCATGGACGTACAGTAACCCTACCTCGCGCCCAAAGTTGGCAGCTTGTTCGGCCCGTTTGAAGTTCGTGCTGACGCCACCTTTGTAAGCAGCCGGACGGTTCATCAAACGTACTCCGTCTGGATGGGCCAGATGTTCTTTAATCAACTGGTAGTGTGAATCGGCTTGTTCTTTCGTAAAAATCTCGCTCGTAATTCCTTGAATCATCGGCAAGAGTCGGTATTGAATCCCGGTTTTAGTATCGGTCGGATGAATCATAAATTCTACTTTTTTCGGATCAGGCATGTAAACGAAACCTGGAATAACTGTGTCTGACAAAATATATTTGTTGTAGTCCGTACGAATATTTGTCGCCAGTTCATCCAGTTCCCCAGCGTATTCTGAATCTATTTCTATTAAAGCTTCACTAAAACGCGTTAACGCTTCGTATGTCAAAGCGACGGTCCAACTGCTCGCCATGTTAACTTTCAAACTTTGATCGTGCGGTTGAAGTGTATCGTCCCAATCCCCATCGCCATAGCTAGATAAATGTGTGTCCCAGAGAAAATTCGCGCGGATATAGGCAATTTCTTTGGCCAAATGATGACGCAATGTAAAGTTTTCTTCTGTAAACGCCCCTGTTTCGCGGCGCATATACGGAATTTCTTCATCCAAAATACTGTGATCACCCGAGTGATTCAAATAATCAGCCACTAGCTTCAACGGCCAAACGATAATATCACCATGGCTCTCGTGGGCGTAAATATCTTGGTAGCGGTCAAACATAAACCATTGGGGCCAGTTGCCATCTTCTTCGAACTGGTGCGTAAAAAGGGTTTTGATGATTTCTTTGACAATGTCATATTGTTGCATTGCCATGAAATATTCTGCCGGTCCTTGACTGACATCGCGCGTTCCCCAGGCGGCGCCACCGTATTGTTCCAAGCCATGCGGCACTAAGTAATGGACCAGCATGTTATGCGTATACCACCATGCAGTGATATTCATTTTTTCCAATTCTGAAGGTAACGTTTCTTTTGTTTTTAATTCAAAGTGATTCATTAATTGTTGGAAATATGTTCTGAAATGCGCAACTTCTTCTTCAAAACTTGTTTCGGTCGGTTCCGTGTCGTTCCCCAATAGGCGCATCTCAAAGGCATCCGTTGCTGCTAATTCAAGAACAGCTAACGAAGCAGAGCCCGGCTCCGCACCTTCCACTAAGAAGCCCTCATCTTGCAAAGTAAAAGTCGTACCCTCTATCAAGAGACGGTAGCTTAATTCCGGATAGCGTTCATGATTTAACGTTTGGTCACTGGAATAAAATGTCAAAGCTTGTTCATTTGCTTCAACGTGAACAGGCGTCATGAACTCTTTTTGGTTCATAACAACTTGGTTGGTCACTAAATAGTTGTAGGCGCGCCCACTCTCGGCTGTTAACTGCAAGCGAATTTCACTCGTTCCAACCGTTGAAAATACCGTGACAATGAACGTTTCTTCTTCTGTCTGGTAGAGCCATTTGGCAAAGTTAAAGCCCATTTCAAAAGCAGATGGCATTGTTAACAGGTGATACTTTTGGTCTATTTTTACATAGATGCGTTGTCCAGAAGTCTTTAATATATTCAAAGCATTACGAGTATTCGTCAACCACTTGTTCATATCGGTATTACCCACTAAGGTTTGGGCATTAAAAACGCCGTACATCCAAGAGGTAGTCGTCATAATCGCCTCATCCACTTTTCGGTGGCCGCCTGTCAGTAAAATATGCCCGTGCGGTCGTTCAACCGCTCGTTCTTTTGCTTTGGAAACGACGTGCGTGTATGTATTCGTAAAGAAAGACTGCCATTCGGCACCGTCGTTTTCTTCTTGAATCCGGTTTGGGTAGCGTTCTTTCATACTCGTCAGCGTCGTTGTTGTTAGCGGTTCGCCGATTTGGGGATGACGGGTTAATTTCGGCTGCGCCTCGAAAGTCGCTTCTGCTTTAAAAATGAGGGACTGCTTCGAAACTTTCGGACCGGTCACTGCTTCAGGATGGTTTTCCTCTAGATGCCCATAGAACATGAGCGTTTTTTCGCCATTTAAGTGGAAAGGTTGGCTTTGCAAGGCCGTATAGCTAAACTCATACTGTGAAATTTCAGACGGAAGAGTAGCTTGATTTAACGCATGTGGGACATTCGTTTCTTTATAACTAGTCCCGAAAAATTGAAAGCCATCGGTGCTGTAACTCGCAACGTCCACCAAGGCCCCTTGTTCCACATATGGGTAATTGTCTTGGCCTTGTGCCATGTTTTGGCGGGAACAGACAACGTGGTCATAGACATTGTGGTCCACGTATTGGGCCGTATAAGCTTCATTGGTTTGCACCGTTCCTTGCGAAGCCAGCCCCAAATCTTGTCCGTAAATAACATCCACTTGTTCTTTGTTTCCATCTAAAGTGATGTGCCAGAGCCACGTGTTTTCAGCGTTCAATGCAAATGTGACTGCGTATTGGATGCCCTTAAAGGTACCCGTCCATTTCACTTGCTTTTCACCGATTGAAAAGTCACTCTTGGACTGAATACCGAGTAACGGCGTATGTGAAAATGTACCGTCCGTGTTATAAATACGTAGGTAAATATTATTCAAAGAACCGTCGATAGGATTAGCTAGAACTTGATTGATCATTGTTTCATCGGTCCCGAGGCGATATAAATCTCCTGTTGATAAAAATTCAGCTTGTAGCGTACCCGCCTTCAGCTTTATTCGTGTTGTTTGCGATTGGTCAATTACATACATTTTAAAACTCCTATTCTCTAATCAGTTCAACCGTAACTGCTTGTGTCATTTCTGCGTTTGGTCCTACCATCAGTTCGAATGAACCAGGATCACTTGACCACGTGCCATCTGGATGCAAGTAGTGGAAGTGTTCTTCCCTTAGTTGGAATACAACTTCACGCGTTTCGTTTGGTTCGAGCGTGATTCGTTTAAATTGTTTCAACTCTTTAATAGGCCGAACAACTTGTGCTACATGGTCACGGACATACAACTGCACCGTTTCAGTCCCGCTTCTGTCGCTCGTATTAGTGACCGAAACTGTAACAGTAATTTCTTCATTTTTGGTGAATGTCGGTTTTGATACGTTTAAATCGCTGTAGCTAAAAGTTGCGTAGCTCAGGCCGAACCCAAACGGATAAAGCGGTGTATTTTCCGTATCCAAGTAGCGCGCCAAGTATTTTTCGCCTTGCTGTTTATTAGTAAAGGGGCGTCCAGTTGTATGCCGATTGTAGTAAATCGGTACTTGTCCGACGGTGCGTGGGAATGACATTGTCAAACGCCCACTTGGATTTACTTTGCCGTACAAAATATCTGCGATTGCTTGCGCACCAAGACTTCCCGGGAACCACGCATTGACAATGGCATCCGCTTGGTGAGCGACGTCTGATAGATCGAGCGGTCGACCGGTAATAATGACAGCGATAATTGGCTTGCCAAGTTGTTTCAATTCATCCAACAATAGCAGTTGGTTTTTGGGCAGTTGAATGTTCGAACGGCTTGCCGCTTCCCCACTCATAAACGAATCCTCTCCCAAAGCAACGATGATTTTATCGGCTGTATAAAGTTCTGACAGTTTGTAACTGTTCAAGCCATTAAAAACTTCATTATCTTCAATAAGAACTGCTTGTTCGAGCACTTCCGCTAGCGATTGCGTTTCCGATTCCAGGCCATTAAGTGACCAGCTGCCTAATAGGTCCTGCGTTTCCTTCTTAGGTCCAACTAAAGCAATTTTTTCATTGGTCTTAAGCGGAAGAACACCGTTATTTTTCAATAAAACAACTGACTCTTCGGCAGCTTTTTGGGCAAGTTTACGATTCGTTTCGTTAAATAATTCTCTTGCTTCAGCGGCTTCGTCAGCGCCGCGGTAGGGATTTTCGAACAACCCCAGTTCATTTTTCAACAATAATATGCGCCATACTGCTTCATCCAACAATGTTTCCATTTCCGGATTTTCTTGGATAATTTCTTCCAAGTGGTGCAAATAACCGCCACTCATCATGTCGATGTCAATCCCCGCTTCAAGTGACAGCTTGGCCGCTTCTTTTAAATTTTCGGCAATGCCGTGTGGAATCAATTCATTAATGCCAGCCCAATCAGAAATTACTACGCCGTCAAAGCCCATTTCTTCGCGTAAGACTGTTCGTAACAACCATTTATTTCCTGTCGCGGGAATTCCCTTAATCGTATTAAAGGAAGACATAACCATTTTAGCTCCTGCTTTGATTGCTGCTTCGTACCCGCTAAAGTAATTTTCACGTAAAGCATGCTCTGATAAATCGACTGTGTTGTAGTCGAGACCGGCTGTTGGTGCGCCATAAGCAGCAAAATGTTTCACGCATGCTGCGAGTCGCGTTGTGTCTTTTTCTAGGTCAATACCCTGGTAACCGCGCACCATAGCTTTGGCGAATTCTTCATTTAAGAAAGGATCTTCGCCAGTTGACTCCATCACCCGTCCCCACCGTGCATCGCGGACTAAATCAACCATCGGCGAAAAGGTAACGTGTACGCCAGCTGTTGCTGATTCGCGAGCGGCCATCTGTGCCGTTTCTTCAAAAAGAGCGGGGTTCCATGAACTTGCTAGGGCTAGTGGTATCGGGAAAATAGTACGATACCCGTGAATAACGTCCGCCATAAATAACAAAGGAATGCCGAGACGGTTTTTTTTCATATAGTCGTCTTGAATACGACGGATATCAGCTGCTCCGGTACCTCCCAAAATAGAGCCGACACGCGTGAGGTCGTTTGCGGAGACATTCATTTCTTTCATAGGTCCGGTAATGGCTGCCGTGTCGTCATCGTAAAAATTCCCCGTCAGTTGTACGGTTTGACCGATTTTTTCTTCGCGAGTCATTTGCTTGAATAAGTCTTGTAGTTTTGTAATATCCACGTTGCTTCCTCCTGTTATTTACCGCCGGAAATGTCGAATCCTTGCAGAATGTATTTTTGGAAAATTAAGAAGATAATTAAAATAGGTATAACCATAAACGCTGCTCCGGCCATTTGTAACGCGTAATTCGCACCGTGTTGGCCTTGAAGGAGCTGGAGGCCGACTGACAAAGTGTAGTATTTTTGATCGTTGGCAATAATTAATGGCCATAGGAAGGAATTCCAACCGCCGATAAAAGTGAGTATTCCTTGAACAGCGAGAATTGGTCTCGAAAGTGGCAAGGCTATTTTTAAGAAAATGTAATACTCGCTCGCTCCATCAAGACGTGCTGCTTCCAGCATCTCATCGGAAATGTTCGCGAAAAATTGTCGGAACAGGAAGATACCGAATGCCCCCGCTAACCCGGGTAGGATGATGCCGGCATAGGTGTTGGTGAGGCCGAGTTGGTTCAAGATTAGGTAAACGGGAATCATCGTTACTTGGCCGGGAATCATCATCGTTGCCAACACGAGGACGAAAAGAAATTCTTTGCCTTTGAACTCGTATTTGGCAAAGCCAAAGCCCGCCATGGCGTTAATGAGCAAACCGCCAAAACTGAAAAAGGTAATGATTAGCGTATTTACAAGGTAGACATCAAAGTTCAAACGCTGAAATAGCTCACGGAAGTTATTGAATGTCCATTCGTTTGGTAACAGTGATGGTGTCATAGAGACGATTTCTGGATTGGTCTTAAAAGCGGACAGAATCATCCAGATAAATGGGATGATTGTAATTGCGCCCCAAATCCCCATTAGCACACCGATTATTATTTTGGTGCTTTTATTTACTGAAAGCATAACTTCTCTCCTCTTTTCTTAAATTGTGTTCTCGTCGCGGCGACGTTGCACTTTCATTTGCAAGAGCGTCGCTACGATGATAATGACGAAAAGAATCATCGATCCGGCCGCTGCATAGCCAAAGCGGTTGAACTGGAACCCGTTCTTGTAGATGAATAAGGCGATACTCATCGTACTATTGAGTGGACCCCCTTCGGTCATAACAAATGGTTCTTCGAAGAATTGCAACCAACCGATAATCGTCGTGACAACAACGAAGAAAGTTGAGAATTTTAATTGTGGAATTGTGATATTCCAAATTTGCTCCCATCTGGTAGCGCCATCAATTTCAGCTGCTTCGTAAAGTGTTGGTGAAATATTTTGTAATGCGGCTGAGAAAATCAACATATTGATTCCCAATCCGCGCCAGACAGCCAGAATGATGAGTGATATTTTTGCTACTTGTGGGTTTTGAAGCCAGCCAATCGGGCCAATGTTGACCCAGGAGAGGACTTGGTTAATGAGCCCAATGGATTGATTCGGATTGAATAGGAATGACCAAACAATGGCAATCGCAACGATGTTGGTGATTGATGGTGAGTAAAAGAACAAACGCATCATATCAAAGAATGGCCCATTACCCATTTGAATAAGAACTGCAACCGTTAAGGACAAGGTAACTACTAAGGGAACACCTAATGCAACATAAAAGAGTGTGTTGCCAATGGATTGCAGGAATACCCCATCGGAAGTAACGTCTTGGTAATTTTCCAGTCCGACGAATTCAATACGGGAAAAATCGGCAAGCCCCGAAAGGCTCAGGTCCGTGAAGCTGATAAAAAAAGCAATAAAAATGGGTAGTATCGAAAACGCGATGAGTAAAATCATCGCAGGTGTAATAAAAACCCATGGTGCTAACTTGTTTCTTGATTTCATTTTTTCCACCCTTTTCTTATTTCAAAAAATGAAAAGCCCAGAAGTTGGAATCCGATTAACTCGTACTCATCTCTGGGCTTATTCTTCAGAATCTATGGTTTTAGTTTAAGACGTTCGTTGCCTCTTCGTTAAATGTTTCCATTTGTTCCGCAACGTCCGCGCCACCTACCGTGATTTGCTCCCAGTACGTTAAGAAGCTTTGTGCAATTTGCTCCCATTCTGGTAGCAATGGCATATGTTCTGAATTTTCAAGTTGTTCTCCGAATGTCGTAATTAATTCGTTTGATAATGCTTCATCTTCCCAAGCTTCCATGTTAGCTGGCAGTGAGCTTGATGTTTCTAAAAACTGTAATTGATTTTCTGGTTTGGACATAAATTCGAGTAATAGGACTGCGTTGTCCACGTTCTCAGTGCTGTTCCAAATTGCCAAGTTCGCGCCACCTGTGTTGGATAGGTTATTTTCTGGTCCTTCGGGAAGCACTGCCGTTGCCCAATTGCCTTCAATGTCTGGAGCGTTTTCATTAATGATTGAAATCATCCATGGTCCACTGATAAACATCGGTACGATACCTTCTCCACCAAATGTTTGAGAGATATCCAGACCTAAGTCTTGCCCAGGTGCAGCACCGTCTTGGATAAAGCCGTTTAGGTACTCCATTGCTTGGGTAAATTCTGGTTCTGTAAATTGTGGTTCGTTATTTTCGTTTAATAGTTCGGAACCATTTTGACGAGCAAACATCATTGCGAATGTTTGGTCCGCTGAGTCCACATTAAAACCATACATATTATCTCCACGTTCAGATAATTTTGTTGCAGCATCTTTTAACTCGTCCCATGTTTGTGGCGCTTCTGGATATCCTACTTCTTCTAGTAAATCGGTACGATAGTAAAGTGCACGTGTCTCTGTATACCAAGGAATAGCATAGGTAGCGCCGTCGATTTGAGTTGTTGCAACGTTACCCTCGAAGAAATTTTCTGGTTTTAAATCTTCTGATGATTCAGTGTACTCACTAATGTCCATCAAAGCACCCGCGTCTACAAATTCGGCCATCCAAGTTGTTCCCATTTGAACGACATCTGGTCCTTCTCCTGAAGCAACAGAGGTTAGTAAGCGATCATGTGCAGCGGACCAAGGAATACTTTGAACATTAACTGCAATGCCTGTTTCATCCGTGAAGGCGTCTAAGATAGGTTGCACTTGTTCATTACCATCGCCCATGAACCAAAAAGTAACCGTTTCTGAAGAATCTGATCCAGTACCTGACCCGTCGGTTTCTCCTTCATTACCACACGCTGCGAGCAACCCGATTGTTGCGAGTGAAAGAGAGCCCAGTAACATTTTCTTGAATATAGCCATTAAAAATTCCTCCTAAAAAAATTTGTTTGTTAGTTCCGACAAGAGAAAGCGTTTTATCGAAACGTTTCGACAACAGTATAAAACATAATTAATTAAATTGCAAGCGAAAACATTCTATTGTTTTAGTACTTAGGAGCTGGGTCGGCAAGAGTAGGTGAATTTTTACCAACCTTTGCCGAGGTAGGTTGCCCGGTCGGCAAAGGTCGGGGCGTTTTTGCTTAGATTTGCCGACTTGCCGGTCTAAGCGTGCAAAAGTTAGCTGGTTTGAGTGGACCTTTGCACGCTTCTGAGGAAAAGAGTGCAAAAGTCAGTTGGTTTGAATGGACCTATGCACGCTTTTGAGGGAAAGAGTGCAAAAGTTAGACTTTTCGGACTAACCTTTGCACCTTTACAAAATAAAAAACCGACTCGCGTCGGTTTTTTCTATTCATACAACCAATCTTTATACTTCGGAATAACCACTTCGTCTTGAAAATCGGCTAACTCTTTTAATAACGCCACTTTTTTCTCGATTTCTAAGCTTTCCACGAAGGCATCGAATAACGGTTTGCCGTTGTCGGCGATTTGTTGGCGGTGTTCGACGGATTCGATTTTGTGGGTCGGCATATGATCAGAAAGTTCACCGAAGTAGTAGGCTGTGGAACTGGAACCAAATGCGGAACGGAATAAGTCGTTCGCAAAGGCAAGCGATGGCTCTTTTTTCTCGGAAAAATCGTTTTCCGGCGTTGTTAAAGGCACCTCATCCAAACGACCCAAGTAGTCATAACCGGCCAGGATTAAATCGGTAAACGGATCCCCTTCGCCGCCAAAAAACTTCTGTGCGAATTCGGGTTTCATCATCGTGACCATGGAATCGATGTACAGTAACGGTACTTTTTTCTCTTCAAAGAAATCACGAATAACGGGACCGATTGTGAGTGATGCCGGTCCGTGCAGGCTGATAAATACTTGGCGTTTGAATCCTTGGCGATACAAGGACTTCGCTACGGCCAACAAATAGTCGATTCCGTCGCGAACGGAAACTTGTACCGTTCCGCGTCCGGATATGGTGGCACCCGCGTAGAAATACGGCAAATTATGCAAGACCAGTCCGTCTGTTTTTTCAGCCAGATTCAACGCAACTGCTTCAGAAATAACCGTCTCCGAGTCCAAAGGCAGGCCGCCGTGTAATTCTGTTACCCCGACCGGGATGAAAATTAAATCATTCTTTTGTAAGTATGCTTCAACTTCCTGGTTTGTACATTTCGATAAAAAACGCGTTCTCATGTGCTTACTCCTCCTAAAAAAATAAAGTCCATAATAAGCAGCGCTCTGAACTGCCCCCTGTCAAGTAGACAGGTAAAAAAACAAAGTATTTTAGACCATGCATGTAAAAATGTGTGGTCTTTTTTTTGTAGCGTTTATGCAATCATTTGTAGAATCTTCTCTTCCGTAGGAATTGCTAATCCCATATCCAAAGTAACGCGTTCATTGTTGAAGAACGCGATGTATGCCTTGATTTTCCGGTCTAAGTACGCTGGTCTGTCAAACGTATCCAGGTTAAACATCTCCACCTTGAGGGTACCCCAAAAGCCTTCCATAGGGCCGTTGTCAATACATTTCGAGACGCGTGACATACTATGGATTATCTGGTGATCTTTAATCATCTTGTTAAAGGCATGGGAGGTGTACTGGGAACCGCGGTCGCTATGAATCAGTGTGGTTTCAGGCTTTACATCACCCAAAATCTGCTTTAGTGTATCCAGTACTAACGGGTTGTCATTGCGGTGACTGGTTTTATAAGCCACGATTTTCTTTGACCCGAGGTCATAAATAGCGCTCAGGTAACGTTTTGTCCCATTGGTCAACCGGAATTCCGTGACATCCGTCAATAACTTTTCCATGGGTCTTTCAGCGTGGAAATCACGGTTTAAGATGTTTTCAGCCACATGTGCAGCTTTGTGTGGCACGTAGTTCCTTCTTTTGCGACGGATGACGGCTGTGATCCCCATGATTCTCATGAGGCGGTGTACACACTTATGATTCACTTTCGCTCTTCTAAAAAAGTTGAGAAAGATGGTCATTCTTCGGTAGCCGTAAATCCCACCGAATGCCTCGTGGATTCCTTTGATCGCCCACATCAGTTTCAGGCGTTTTAATTCTGTTTCTGAGGGTTCCCGTTTTAACCACTTATAGTAGCTGGATTTGGCGATACCCAGTATGTCACAAAGATGGATAACGGGATATTTATGCTTTAATTCTTCAATAGTTAAATATTCCACTTCTTGTCTAACCCCTGTGATTTGTGATTCCCAGCGATTTTTCGGCGCTTTTTTAACGCATCGTTCTCCATTTCTAGCCATTTGTTCCGGGCTTTGAGTGTCTCTACTTCTGCGTTTAAACGTTCTTCCGTTGTTTGAATTTCCGTGGGCTTCCCGCGGCCCCGGTTGTCTTCCAGACCTATCGGTCCATGCTTTTTGTATTTATTCACCCAGGAATAAATGTTACTGTAACTTACATGGTTTTTCTCCGCTGCTTCCAGATAAGTCAGGCGATTGGCTATGTAATCTTCTACGATTTTTAATTTTTCTTCATATGATTTTTTAACACCCGTCATGTTGTACACCTCAGATTTCGGAGAATATGTCTCATTCTCTTTTCCTTCAGTATATCGAATTACCCATTTGTTTACCGTTGTTTTAGATGGAATGTTATATTTAGCGGCTAAGTATGAAAAGCCGTAACCCGTCTGTAGGTATTCAGCTACAATTTTCTGCTTGAATTCTTTCGAGTAACTGCGGTAATTCTTCTGGGAGCGGATCCCTTCCATGCCATGGTCCTGGTACCGATGGACATAATTCATAAAAGTGGTATCAGATAGTTTGAGATGGTGCTGATCAACAAGCGTTCGATAAGAAACACCCCTTAGGTGTAAATCAATTAAATGTAACAGTTCTGGATCGGTATGTTTTCTAGTCATAGAAAAAAACCCCCTTCAAAGTAGTTTGTTTTTTTCAGTGTCTACTTTGAAGGGAGCTTATCACTCATTATGGACTTTTTATTGTTATTATTCTTCGTCGAATCCTTCTACGTCGGCTGTTTTACTGTCTTTCCATAGTGTCAACTTGTCACGCAAGTCGCCTTCTAGATGCCAGATGAACTTGAAGCATGCCCATGATCCAAGCGCTGCAATTGCAGGAACAACGAGCGTCATGAATTTAATACTGAAGATTGTTCCGTCTGCTTGTGCAATGCCAGCATTTGTCAGTTCTGGGTTGTAACCAATCCAACCGATCATTAATACAGCAAGTGATTGAGAAATTGTTTGACCCACACGACGCGTTAGTGAGAACGTACCATAGATTGCACCTTCTGTACGTTTACCAGTTAGGTATTCGTTGTAGTCGATGGACTCACCAACAAGTCCCCATTGCATTTGAACAGACAAGTTAATCATTGCGAAACCAACACCAGATGCTACCAAGAATAAGACAGCTGGAACATCCGCTCCCAACATAAGTGCGAATAATGAACCCATCAATGCAATTCCGATTAATAGGGCTGCACGAATCACTCTTACAGTTCCACCGAAGCGTTTTACCAATCCGGGTGCGAATGTCAAGATAACGATTGTCAAGACCATTGAGATGATAGATGTGTAACTTAGAAGACTGATATCTCCTAATACGTCTGCATACATGTAAGCATTAAATTGGTTATAGATAGTTGTACCAAACACAATAATGATTGAGTGTAAACTTAGTGCCAAGAAAGCACGGTTTTCTTTAAATACGTTGATAATATCTGTAAATTTAACATTGTTCTTTTCGTCATTAGGATCACTGTTTTTTTCAGTAATGTTACGTTCTTCTGTCCATAGGTAGTGAACCAATACTGAGAATCCACCTAAAATACCACAGACAACTGCAGCCCAGAAGTAACCTTGTGGATTTTCGCCTAAACGTGAAAGGATTTGCGGAACGACAACCATCCCTACCAAGCTACCCACTGTAGAACCCATTCCACGTGCTGAAGAAAGTGTCGCACGTTCAGGGTCGTTCGTTGCCATTGTTCCAAGTAAAGAACCCATTCCGATGTTCATCATAGTGTAACCAAGCTCATAAATAATTTTGAAGATAAACAGTGCTGCAACAGCCGCAAAACCGTTTAACAGACTTGGTACGCTGAAGAATGCGATAATTCCTAATACGATTGGTGCGATGGAGTACAGAATCCACGGACGGAATTTGTCGCGGTCACTTTTCGCTTTCGCAAATGTCTTGTCCATCAATGTTCCCATCAACGGGTCATTCACCATGTCCCAGATGTTCCAAATCAGTAATAGGACAGATAACGTTGCATACGGGATTGTTAGAACGTTTGTAATATAACGGGTCATGTAGCTGCTTACTAATACAAGCGTCATTACCCCACCAGCGTCACCAGCAGCGTAACCAATTTTGTGTTTCCAAGTTAATTCATTTTGAGAAGCTTTTGCGATTTCCTTTGCCATTCATTCCATCTCCTTGGTAAATAAAATATGAATAATTTCAAAATCCTGTACCTTAAAATGAGCGTCCAATTGATACTTTTCCCGGGAGCAGCAATTGACTCGGTGTCGTATGTGATTTTTCGATCATCATACAATTTTTTATTTATTTGTTTTGCGACTCTCATCTTGAATACCCTTTCATTCTATTGGAAAGCAGTTACATTTGCTATGACTACAAGTTCTTACATTTTGATTAAATTTGACCCGGAATGCTTTATATATATTATTCATGCGGATTATATCGCTATTTGAGTCAATTTTTAAATTTTATGTGTAAGTTTTCACTTGTTGCGTTAGCAATAAAATTACTAATAATAAATTTATTGATAATAATGAAAATATAGGCTATCACGTAATTCGTGGTATAAAATGAAAAAAGCCCTCTTTTTTCATTTACAAGGGCTTTCCAGAGGTTTATAAAATTGTTTGAGTATTTCTTGATGCTTTTGGTTAATGAATTTAAGGCGTAAGTTTTCCGTTCCAAGACCGGTTTTAATTGCCATACTAGTGTGACCAATTTGTTTGGGATACAGCCATTTACTCGTTTGGTTGCTTACTGCTTGAATTTTCGGCCTTTCTACAAAGGTCTGAACTTTAGTCAAGGCTTCAAATGTTTGTAGACATAAGCGACTTTCGGTTTGGATGGCATAACCTTGATAACGGAAGTCCAACCACGTGCAAAGAAGGAAAAAAGCGGTCGCGCTGACAGACAGAATGCCTACATATAAGTTGAAGTAGAAACTTCCTCCTATAAGAGGGAGCGTTAAGAGATACCAGCGCCAGAAATACCAACTATTTTTTGTGGATGCTAAAACGAAATCTGGTTGTTGCATTTGCCACTCCGGTAAAAGAGCATCTAATGTCGAATACAATGATTGGTCCGAAATAATCGGGAAGACATACAGTTTCTTGGGAACGTTGTTTTCGCCTTGCTGCTCCTGTCCCCCTGCGAGCATAATTTCTACGGTTGAAAGTTTCAATAGTTTACGTAAAAGTTGTTGCCTGATACGAATCCCTTGAATTTTATCGACGGGGACTTTTTGTACTTTACGTTCCAGGAGTCCACTTTCAATCGTTAAGGTTTGATTGCTGCGGGAAACTTTGAAGTTGTAGAACTGAAAAAAGTTCTTGGCTAATGAAATGAGCATGATTAAAAGTAAGACGATAAAAACGATTCCTACCATAAATACCCACCCGCGTCGGAAAACATCTTCGGCGGAAGTGACGGCGTTTGTATACCAACTATCGGGTATCAACTCGGTTCCAAATGCCATTAAGGCGGTCAATGATGCTAGAATACTCAGGTCGGTCAGCCCAAATAGGATAATCTGTTCATCCGTGACGTGATATGTATGCGTGGCTGCCTGTTCCGTTTCATTTTCCAACGGTGCACGGTGCCGATAGCTTTCCAGCAACTGAAGCGTCGCCGTAGCGACTGCCGGCAGGTCGCCCTCTGCTTCTTTTTTGCTACCGCCTGCTGTTTCAATCAAAATTTGAATGATATTAAACGGTTTGTAAAAGAACCACTGGCGTTGCTTGATCGTTTGGATGCGTTCGTAGGGAATGTCGGTTTCCTTTTTCCTAAAAAAGCCGTGATAAATAATAATTTTCTCGGGTGAAATGACGTACGTACGCGTGAAATATTTAATGAGTGCTTGTACCAGGGCTAAGAGCGCGATTGCTGCGAGTGCCAATAGAGTAAAGCTTTCGCGCAGGCCGTTATTTAAAACGAGTAAAAGAATATAGAAGCCCCACTGTTTGATGGTTTGGAGCCAATAACTGGCGATTGCAATGGGATGGAATTTCTGGCGGCTAGACATCTTCTTTCGCCACCTTTACAAGATTAATGATTTGTTCGCGTAATTCTAAAGCTTCCGCCATATCCAGTCCGGCGATACGGTGGCTGGTTGCAGCTGTGTGAATGACGATTTCCATCAGGTTTTCTTTGCGAAGAAACGGGCCTTGTTCGGTTTCGACGTGCTGAATCCGGTTCATCGGCACGTATGTAATGGAACGGAAAAAGTAGCCTTTTTGGAAAGCAAGGTCTTCAGGCGTCACCTCAAAACGGTAAAATTGGTACCGGTATGGGATGAGGGCCAACGCGATTACCGTAGTCAGAAGAGTGACTCCAAAATAGATGGATAGACCGATTGTTACGGCGCGATTGATTGAGTCAAGATTGGCGAGTAAAACGGTCAGTCCTACACCAATAATGATGAAAACCGCTGTTGTTAAAAGGATTGTTTTGCGCCAAACCGATTTGATTGTCGCTGGCATTTGTTTCGGTAGTAAGGGATATTCGTTCAAGTGTCTGCCTCCAATTGTCTATTTAAATGGTTTAGTTTGAAGGGATGCGAACCTCCACGATACTATTTCCCGGGATTTGCGGTGGTAATGAACGCGTCATGGGTGCATTTTCAACGAGAATGACTTCAAGCGTATCCCCTACTTCTAATTCAGCAAGCGGAGCAGTCAGTAAAACCACTTCTTCAATAACTGCGACGTCCGCATCAACTGGTTCGAGCCCTTCCATCAGAATGCTCTCTTCATTTAGTTCGGCGACGGTTCCGGTATAGAGGATATTGCCCTCCGCGATTTCTGAGGATGTGTCATTGGTAGTGTTGGCGCAGGCTGTGAGAAAAAAGACGCCGAGTGTGAGTATAAACAGTCGTTTTTTCATAGGATTCTTCCTTTCAATAGTTGCGGTTTTTGTTACCTTCATTATAGTACATCAAGGTGAATTCCCTAAGATAAAAATAATTTAAATAAAAAAATGGTTTTCGCGATTTTTTGCTTATATATATGTAAGGAGGGATTCTATGTTATTAAAAAGTCGCGAAAAATCATTTGAGTTGGTGCAATTCGAAGCCTTGCGTGGCCGGATTGTATTTTCAGAGGAACAAGAACGCCTGTATAAGTATGTGACGGCTGGTTTTATGGGGGAATGTTTGTGTGATGAGATGGCTGAAAGTATGGCTGAGCGGGTGATTCAGCTTCGGGATTTGTTGTTGGCGAGTGGCGGTCGGACGTGTCAGGTTGATTCGCTGTTGGTTGTGGCTGGGAAAGTTTATTTGTTGGAGATAAAGAATTGGGAAGGTTCATTTGAGATTGTGGATGGTCGTTTTGTTGGTTTGTCGGCTTGTCCGTTGGCGCAGTTGCAACGTTCGAAAACGATTCTTGAGCATTTGTTGCGGCGCTATGGGTTTCACGTTGAGGTCGAGGCTCAGTTATTGTTTATAAATCCCAAGATAAGTTTGTACGGTTTAACGCGGCAAGAGCCCGCGCTTCTGCATCATCAGATTGAGCCTTACTTCCGGAGTGTTGGCGAGGGGAGTTTTTGGGACCAGTGGGATCGAAAGATTGGGGAATTCTTACTGCAGCAACATGTTCCCGAGAACCGTTTTGCTAATCCCGTCGTTTACGATCCTGGAACGGTTCAGTGCGGTGTAATGTGCGCAGGGTGTCGGGTGCGGATGCGCCCGTATGATTTATTGCGGTTGGAGTGCCCGACATGTGGGACGAAGGAGTTGAAGCGTGATTGTTTGGGGCGAACGAAAGCCGAATTTGAAGCATTATTCGCTAATAAACCCTGTTCGCGACATGCCTTGCATATTTGGTGTGATGGTTTGATTTCAAGACGGATGATTTACAGTCAAAAGGTGCAAGAGTCGAGGTTTTAGGACGAACCTTTGCACTGATTTGAGTTAAAACGTGCATAAGTGACCCGATTTTAGCTGACCTTTGCACGCTTTTGAGATAAAGCGTGCAAAGGTCTATTGTTTTGAATAGACTTCTGCACTAGCTATAATCCTCTCAAATAAAAAAAGCCACATCGCTGTGACTTGTCGGATAGTATGGACGATACGAGAATAAAAAACGACTATTCAACAATGAGTATAACGTTTCAAAACATTGTCCGAATAAGGTTCTTAATGCTTTCTTGCTTCATTACTAATCAAATAATATTAAGTGTTACGTACTCAATTACGTATTCAATTCAATCATGCGGGCGCATGGTTTTTTTATTTTAAAAAGTAGCCATTGCTGGCTACAAAGAGAGTAAATAAATTTTAGATAATTAGTTTATCTACTGTTATTATAGCAATCATACATATTGTTTACAAGCGTAAACACATTAATTAAATAACCTTTCGGCTATGATAGTAAAATGTTCTATAACACATTAAAACGGGCTAAATTCAATGCCTGGAGGGCTTTCAAGATATTTGTATGTAGTTATCCGTTAATATAAAGACACTGGCAAAGGGGCGTTTTTAATCAATTAAAAGACTACCAACTTGCCCACTTGTTGCACCCCCTGCAATACAGCAATTACTTCAATAATTCCCCTAGCCATTTTCGATTAAATACCGCTTCCCCTGGATCAATAACAACAAGCTTATTACCCTCTATACCAATAGTATAATTCTCATAACCTATTGGCGGTTTTGGCAAAGAACGTTTAGCGGTTGTTTCGTTGGTAAGTGTACGGGAATGAGTTTGAAATAGCGTTAAAATGCGTTTCCTCGATACGTGAAATATAAAAAAACTATGGATCATACTCAAAAAAGGACTGCGCTATTATACGCAATCCTCATAATTACTTTATAAAAACTTCCCACCCGTTGCCCGTTCAATCGCTTCTTTTTTGCCCTTTAAGTATTGTTCATGGCGCTTCTGTCGTTCCATTCTCTGCCCTGCTCGGAACCTTTTGCCCGCTATCTTGTTATAGTCGGGGTTACGGTCTAACCACTCTTGGCGCTTTATTTGTGCGCCTGTGCGCCTACAATCATCGCTACAATACTTTGCGTTATTCTTTGGTCTATCGAATAGGCTACCGCATATCGTGCATGTAATGCCATATTTCAAGGGTTATACGCTCCTTTCTGTTGCTGGTTCAATTCCTTATTACTGGTTAGAATAGTTTTCGTGAGAAAATACTCATAGTACAGCTGGATGTCAGCGTTGCAGGGTCTTGGGGTTCCCCTCCCCCCATCATTCCTACACAATCTAAACAGTAAAGGAATACTTTTTATTTTTTTTAATTAATTTATTTTTCAAAAATATTTTTTTAATTTATTTTTTTAATTTTATTTTTTTATTTATTATTTTGTTCGTGCGCTTACTAGTCATTACCCTTGTAAGTTGTCCAGTCCATTGACCATGGTAAATTTCTGTTCGGGTCGCCCTCGCTTGCGCTGTCACTTGCGGTTACTTTGTTATTCATAAATAACTTATCGCTCTTATCATTGTTACAAACGTTGTGAACAATCTGCATGTTATCAATACTGGACGGGTGCCCACCTCTGGATACTGGTATGATGTGGTCGGCTACGGGTGCTAAGGGGTGCGGGAACGATACATTATAATTCAATAGCTTACCGCATAGGGCGCATACTTCTGTAACCTTCATCAGTTTCTTTTTATTCTTTAGGTATTGCGTGTTGTGTGCGCCTATCTTGTCCGCTCGTAATGGTTTCTTTGCCATGCTTCCACCTCCTAATAAGAGGGCTAGGGATTGCCCTAACCCTCTTTGGTTGTCTGTTATAGATTTAAGTTACCTAACATATTCTTTAATGCGTTGTGCTTCTCTTCTTCTTCTGCGCTCATCAATCCGTTACGCTTTCTAATCTCTGCTTCGAGTTCCTTCTCGGCTTTCGCTTTGGCTAGCTTTACTTCTTCATTGGCTTTGGTTTCTTTTTCTTTATGAACATGTTTGCTTACCTTGTCCATGAAGGCTTTCGCTTCCGCCTGCTTCTTTAGTTGCTGGGCGTGTGCTTCTTCTCTAATCTTCCGCTGGTGTTCTGCACGTTCTGCTTCTGCCTTTTCTGCGCCCTCATACAGTGCGCCAATGTCTAAAATGCCACCTGTACGCTCTAACTGGTCTGCTAGTTTGTTGCTGTTCTCAATTCGTTTCTTAATGTCTTCGGTCATTATTTATTCGCTCCTTTTACTTTTTCTAATTGGTTTGTACTCATTGTTAATACTTCGCCTGTGTCTAATTGAATGTCATAGGTTTTAATGTCATTACCTTGTGCGGGTTCTGCCGTTTCCGTTAATTTAATAACTGTTGCTGGTACTCCTTTGTAATAACCTGCTATCGTGCTTTGTACTCTGTCGCCTACGTTTAATTTGTTTTCTTTAATCATTATTTATTCCTCCATTTTTTTATTATTCGTTCTATTCAGTAAGTTAAATCTTGCACCATGGTTCTTAATGGATCATACGGCTTTTTCTGTGGTGGTTGTGCTAAAGGTAGTAACTCTTTAGGTTTTTGCATATAACTTGCCAATCGTTCTGCGTCCGCCTTTAATTCATCTGCATTTGTTCCGTTAAGTTTTCCTGCTAATTCATAAGGGATACCATGCTCTGAAGCTACTTGCATTCGTAACATATCCGCTTTATAGCTTTCAATCTCTTGCTTACGTTGCGCTATTTCTGTTTCGTAATCCATACTTTCAAGCTTGTTAATCTGCTCTTGAAGTTCGATAACTTGTTGTTGCAATGCTTCAGTATCTTTTAATAATTCAGTTGTATTTGTTTTTTCTGCCATTTCTTGCCTTGAGCGTCCATGCTCTTTCATGATTTCATTAATGACTTCTTTTTTTTCTATTCCTAATTCTTCTAGAAAGCTACGTTTCATTATTCGTCCTCTCCTTCCTCTGTATGTTGTTGTAGCTGTAATGCGCCATGTCCATTAGTGATATATTCTAGCCAATTGATAAGCGAGTAATCACGGTACTTGTTTTCTAAGCTATCTAAGTGTACTTTCGTTCCTGTTACGGTGGTTGTTTCTGCGTGATCCTTGTAAAGGGTATGTTGCAATTTATGTAACAACTCTTGCCCTGCTTGTAACACTGGCTCAAAATCTTCTTTAATCTGCACCAACTCTTTAAGCAATGCGCCTGCTTTTGCTTTGCTTTCGTTGTTTAGCTGGTCTAGTTCCGCCATAATGCGGGCAGTGTATGCGGTGTAATCTTCTTCACTGATATAAGGATCGTTCTTAATCTCGTCCAGCTTGGCTAAATAGAAGTCGGCAATATCTTTTGCGGTGCGTTGTTCTTGGTTCGCTTTGGCAAATGCTTTTGCGTTATCCTCCTGCTTCGCTTTAATCGCTTCATTGACCGCTTCCGCTTTGCTGGCTTTCGCTACCTCAACTTCTTCTAATAGCTTGCCCTCTTTCTCTTTACCTTTAAGAAGGAATGCGGTTAATTCTTCATCAATTTGTTTTAATGTCTGCATTGTTTTGTTTGTCATATATTCATGCCCCTTTAATATTTTCTAGTTTGTCTTTCTTCTGCTAACTGCTTCTTTAATTTGTTTCTTCTTCTATGGTTGCGCCTGTTCTTCTTAGTGCTTGGCTTCATGTAATAAGTTAGGCTAGTAATTAAGCTTGTGTTTTTATTTAGTTCTTTGATTGCTTCATCTATTTCTTTTTCAGTCAATGGTCTTTGGGCTGTTATCATCTTCAATGGTTCGCCCCTCATCTATAAATTCCAATGCTCTAAAAAATCGCAAATAGTTGCTTCAGCCTGTGAGTAATCTCCACTCCTTAAGTCGTCCAGTGCTAAATAAAACATTCTTTTTGTATCGCTTCTAAAGTATTCGTCAATCGCTTCTTCTTCTTCAAGATCAATTAGTTTCACTTCATCGCCTGTCTTATTAGAAAAATCGAATAAGTATCTGGGTGTATTGTTATCTCCGTTATAATACTCATTATGTTTCAAGAGAAGCCTAGTATGTTTTCTACCGTCTAAGCCATTCATCAACTCAATCAACTGATTTTTACTAAATGCTTTTGATTTATATAAATTGTTTCCTTGATACCAAAGACCTTGCATTTAAACCACTCCTCAACTTTGATAAGCTACTACATCAACTGCTTATGTCTGCCCCTTTCTAGTCGTTCTAACGCTTCATAACGTCGTCTGTTTTTTTCTAGCGTTTCTTTTAGCATTCTGTCGTTGCGTTCCTTCAATAAAGGCTGAACGATAGAATGAAGTTTCGCTTCAATTCGTGTACGCTCTTTTGTATAGCGGTAATCCGTTAAGCCATACTGTTTGCTCATAACTTTATCTGGTTGGGGTTTACCATCTGTTTTTATGTATTTTTCCATTAAGAATGAACGTTCACTTTCTGTAAGTTGCTTCAAGCCATGATATAAGATTTTGAGTTCTTCTTTATCGTTTTTTGACAAACGCTCTAGCTTTATACCCCACGCCTTTAAATAATGGTTGTATGTCATGTTGCACCTCCGATTACTCATTCCCTCGGTATGTATCTCAACCCCGTTATGATGTCCTCACGCCCTTTATCTCGGCTTACTTTCGGTGTATCTGCGAATGGAACAAAGCCCGTTTCTGCATGTAATTTGTCCATTTCTGGTTTGATATAACCATTAAGCTTTGTTTCTATTTTTCTGCGTTGTTTCCTATAATCTTTTAGCGAAATGCCTGTTAAATCGCTACCTTTTGAGTCTGTTATCTTGCCTGTTTTATGGTGGTAGTGATTAGCTAAGAATTGCCGTTCTGCCTGCGTTAATTGGCTCAACCCTTTGTAAAGGTTCTTCATGTTCTCAAAGTTGATATAGTCCAATTTATCCGCTTGCTGGTCGTATCTATGCCAATTATTTAGCAAGTATTTCGTTGCTTGGTTTTTTTGTGCTGTTTTTATTTTTTACACCCCCAATATATGAAGCATTTCATTAAAGGAATCTTCAAAATTATCTTCTTCCAGCGGATTAAGTCCGATATAAGGAGCGGGTTTTACCTTGTCAAAACGATAACTAACCGCTTCTTCAATCTCTGCTATTTCTTCTTCAAGTAAACGATCTAACTTGTCGTTTATGTGCGGTGCGTGTTCCTTGTACTTAAAGAAGTAGTAACGCCTGCTCTCTCTCGATATTTCTTTTAAGAAGCGGTTAAAGTGTTTTAACTTAAATTTCATGATGGTTATATGTCGTTCTGCGTTCTGTTGGGCTGATACGTGATTGATTACCTCTGGTTCAATTCTGAAGGCTACCCTGCGTATATCTTCATCTTCAATGTAATTGGAGGGATAACGGTTTATTTCTCTGTAATTCCGCTCCCTCTGCGCCATGCGTTTACGTGTTTTAATAATGCGTTTATTCAAGTAAAAATAACTCTCGATTAATCCTTCATCTACCACCTACCCACCACCAATTAATTAATTCTAGTGTGCGTTATACGTTATCTACGCTTGTTTCGATACCATGCAAGCCACTCTTAATATTTCTAGCCACAACTAACTGCATTGCATAATCAATTAGTTTTTCTTTCGGTAAATCTTGAAAGAGTTCTTCTTCCTGCAATACTTCTACCATGTCTTTTACTTCGTCTAGCATTTTTTTATCTCCTTTTTCAGAAAGTATCTTTTGTAGTCAATTCCATATAGTCCGATTTAATGAAAATGTGTCTTTTACCGTTAAAATCTTTTATTGTTACCCTTACCATGTCGTTGTGATCTATTTCTATTACGTTATCTTTGCCCACTTCATAAGTACGGTATGCCATACCATCGAAATATTTCACTTTTGCGATTTTATCTAACATTTCGGTTTTATCTCCTTTTTTGTAACTTGTAACTGCCTGTGTAACCCTTGAAAGTGTTGGTACACAAGGGGTTTTTTCTAATAGTTACAAGTTACATTTTTTTATACACTATCTGATATACCTATATACATAACCATTTTTAAAAATTTTTATATAATGTAACTTGTAACCAAAGCTATATAATCGTTGTTATATCAACATTTGTAGAAGTTACAAAATAGTTACAAGTTACAAAACTTTTCATTTTTTTCTAGCGTAACCCCTAACGGTTTTCCCGTTGATTTTCACTGGTTTAGCTTCCCAACCGTCTATATTGTCCAAAAATAGTTTAACTTTTTTGCTGATGTTTTTTTCGTTACGGTCGCTGTTCTCAACTTTCATGACAACTGCCATGATTTCTTTTACTGTCGTTTTAGATATGAGTTCTTCTCCATCAACTTTCCCTTCTTGATATTCCAGGAAGTGATTTCTCTTTTCCCACTTTGTAAAGTTGTACCATTCTTTCGGTACGGTCATATTCAGATAATCTTGAATATCTTCCATGGCGGTACTGTATTCGGTTGCCTGTTTACGGTATTCATCCGCAATAGTATCAACTACAATATCTTCTGAATCTGTTTTATCAATGTACGGTTTAATACCATCTTTATATAATATGAACGCCTCCGCCCAAATTTGTTGAATGGTGTATTTGTCCAGGGTGAAAACATTTTTAGAAGGTTTCCCTTTTGAATGTAGTGGGAAGAAGCGCCTATTACCTGTAAAGTCTGATAGATACTGTTCTGGGTTTGTCGTACCAATAAAAGCAACTGTCCGCTTCATGGTTTGAGTTAATCTTTCATACGGGAAGCGTACTTTATCCTCACTTGCACTTATGAAGTTCTTCATGGTATCGGTATCTGTGGATCTCATGCTAGATAACTCACCTAATTCAACAATCCAAGTACCAACCAATAGCTGGTAATCGTCCTTGTTTTTTCCCAATCCTTTTAATGAATCGGTGAAGTATTTCCCGCCCAACTTGCTGGCTAAGGTACTTTTTCCCAATCCTTGCGCACCTTGCAAAACGGGTACAATCTCAAACTTTGAACCTGGTTCATATATACGTTTTACTGCACCAGCAAGCCATTTTTTTGCAACTGCCCTGGTATAAACATTGTCCTCTGCTCCCATGTAATCAATGAATAATGTTTCTGCTCTGGGGCATTCGTCCCATGGTGTACGTTCAATCAAGTCTTTCACGGGATGGTATTTATTCTGGTGGGCAACTTCTTCTAAGGCTACAAACATATCATCCTTAGTAAACTTCATGTAAAGTTGCTTCTCTACATCTAACAATTTTTTGTTAATGAATTTGTCATTAATCGGCTCTTTATTCATTTCAATTTCATGTGTAAATTCATTGAAAGTTAGTTTTTTATGCGCTGGATCTGTTTTTAGCATGATGACCAGGTTCGTTCTAAATTTTAGTATGTTCCCATGTTCATCCGTCAAATACAGTGGTGAAGTATTATCCTTCAGTTTTTTGGACTGCGCTTTATCCGCTTCTTGTGCGATTTCTTTCAGTGTATCGGGTAATTCCATTTAGCTTACCTCCTCCCTTTCTGATTGTTTTTCTTCGTGATACTTTCGATAATTTTCAAGAATTCTTTATCATCTAATGGTGGTTCAACGAATTGCTGGTTCATCGTCCAAAGAAAGCCCATCGCTAAACTTGGTTGCATGTTTGCCCGCAAAAGCGTTCCGTATGCCCTCGCCATAAAGCTATTGCGTCCGCCTTCGCTTACGGATTCTGTTAGTTCTTCTAATAACTGAATGACTTTCCCTTTACCGTTTGTGGTGCGTTGATAACCCGTTTGTAAATTGAAGTTATGGCTGGGCTGTTTTTCAAGTTCCCTCTTGTACTCGTTTGAGTTGGTAATTTTTTGAAGAAATACATCTACAGGGATAGCTTCGCCACGGTCGTGGTATATTCGGCTCACATGCTCGCTGTACTGCGTTATCACGGGTGCGCCTTGTCCTTGTGACCATGTTTTATTACTGCTGTCAAACGTGAAATTAACGCCTAATTCCAAACTTATACCAAACAGTAATTTTTCATATTCTGTAGCATTTACCGAACGATCTAACTCCAATACCAACCGATAGCGGATATTATCTTCTTTGTATTTCAAAGTTGGATATAAGCAATAATTACACCCCTTCAAAATTTCATTGACTTTGGAAAGGAACGTTGCTTCTGATTCGTGTATATCGTCAAAATCGAGAAGCAAAAGACTGCGACTGAATACATTCTCGTTATTCCTTTTTAAGTTTCCGGTCATTTGTCCAGCAATTACAATATTCATTTTAAATAGCTTGATTGCCTTTTCTTCATCTTCATTAGTAGGATATTCAAACCGCTGTGGCTTGTAATCCTTAAAGAAAGTAAAGTCACGTGCTGTCTTGATCTCTTTCATTGGACGGTTTGTCTGGACTGTATTTATATAAATCATGTCGCCCCCTCCTTCCCATTTTTTTCAACATTAATATTTATCCCTTGCCATCTTTGTGGCTTTGTTAACTAAATCATTCCACCAATCAGTTAAACTTCTTTCTCGTGTTCTCAATTTCAAAAGCATCATCATTTTCTGCCAATGTGAAACTGATTTCGTTTAAATCTCGCATGATTTGTTGGTTTCTATTAAACATCGTGTCTGTTAAATCATATAAGGCTTGATAGCGTACTGCTAATTCGCCCGGATTAAGTTGTCCAGCGTGAGGGACTAGGTTCAAAGCGTGGTTATATAGTTCGATTGTTTCTCGCATATCACTTAATATATCGCCCATTCTCTTTAGTTCATCTACTGTTAAGACTGTTTCTGTCATTTCATTTTGTTTTGTCATGGTTATTCTCTCCTTATATCTGGTTTTTTGTGTAAAAACTGGTATTATAAGGGAAGTAGATACTCGAATAGCTACAACCCTATGCGCTTTGGAAATGTCAGTTTCCTTTGCGTTTTTTTGTTCATAAATTCTTCATTTCTGCCACAATTTCTTTTACAACTTTTTTCATCTGATACATTACTCCGAATGTGATCCAACTGATTATCACTCCAGCAATGAAAGCTTCCTGTAATACATTCATTTTTATTCCTCCCACCATAGTGCCCGCTATGTGTGTTTTTTTATACCTTGTGTTTGTCTGCAAACTGGATAAAATCTTCTAAATCGATATACTGCGAATCTCCTAAAACCACTACTTTTAAGCCTAATTCTCGGATGAATTTCTGCAAAGTATTGAAGGAACAACCAAAAAATTCACAAAACTCCGATTTCTTGTAGTATCTTTTTTGTGGTTTTTGCCTTACTTCGTTAATGGTTTCAGTAACTATTGAAATGACTGTTTCTGTAATTTGTTGTTGCATTTTTTCCGAAAAGATTTCAATATTTTGATTTTGCATAGTCTTTTTCACCCCTTTTTTATTCTTAGTGAATAACTAATTCTTAAAAAAAATAGAAGGATTAACTTCATAATAATGAGATAATTTTTCTGCTTGATCTATCCGAAGTTTTTGTTTACCTGTTTCTATTTTGTGGTAACCAGCTGGATACTTATACCCTAATACCTCTGATACATCTTTTAATCTCGCTCCCTTCTCAACCCTTAATTCTTTCAATGTGGAAACCATGTCCTCACCCCTTTTTATTCTTATTGAATAACTCTACAGCTCTTATTCTAAACGAATAAAATAAAAAGTCAATGGTTTTGTAGTATTTTTTATTCTTTTAGAATATAATGTGATGTGAGAGGTGATATTTTATGGATTTTAGCCAAAGATTAATTAATTTAAGAGAAGAAAAAGGTTGGAGCAAAACTGATACAGCTAAGAAAATTGGTGTTTCAACAGGTGCATATGCAAACTGGGAATATGGGAATAGAGAGCCTACTAGGAAAATGTTTAACAAACTAGAAAAAATATTTGAAGTCCCCGAATCCTATCTAATTACAGGTTCGCTTGATGATCTTGCAGAACACTTGATAACCAAATTTGAAAAAGAGTTAATTGATGAAGGAAAATTAAATAAAGGTGTCATAGAATTAATAATTAATGATATTAATAGTAGAATGTTCCCTAAATTATTCCCTCGTGGTGCTAAGGATGCAGAAAGTTTAAAGAAAGAATTTGAAGAATACAAAAAAGATGCTCTTGAAACGTGGACTAACTATGATAATTTAGATTATGAGATAGTAAGTAGAATACGGTATGCTTTGAGTAGTGATATAAGCGATAACTTGAAATATTTTTACTCTGACTTTTACGAAAGTGATGATAATAGGTTAAAGTCCGATAAAAGAATAACTAATAAATCTGCGGATCTAGTAAAAAGACTTGAACAACTTGATCGGTTTCAACGTTCCTATATAGAAGGTTTACGTCACTTAGAAAACAAAGAAGTTATTGCTGAATTAGATAAGATTGAAGATTATACTAATGCAATTGATAATAAAACAGGTGTAATAAAACTTTAACCTCCCCCACCATGTGCCCGCATGTAACAAAGGGGAAATTAATAATGGCAACAATTAAAAAGTACACAAAAAAAGACGGTTCAACCGCCTACATGTTTAATGCTTATCTTGGTACGGATCCAATGACTGGTAAGCAAAAGCGCACCACTAGACGGGGTTTCACTACTGTAAAAGAGGCTAAACTTGCCCTCTCACGCCTTCAAGTTGATATTGAAGAGAATGGCTTTACCAAACAAAAAAGCACCACGTTCAAAGAATTATATGAATTATGGTATGAATCGGTATACAAGAATACCGTCAAGGAATCAACCAGGGTAAAGAAAACAGAAATGTTCACTAATCATATCTTGCCCGCCTTTGGGAAGCTGAAGATTGATAAAATATCAGTGAAGTATTGCCAAAAGGTGGTTAATCAGTGGTGTGAGAAATTGGTGGCTTATCGAGAAGTTAAGAATAACGTTACCCGTGTTCTGGACTACGCTATCACGCTGGGGTTATTGGCTGACAATCCTATGAAAAAAATCGTTATGCCTAAAAGAAAAGAAGTCGTAAATGATGAGAAGATAGAAAATTACTTTTCTAAAGATGAGTTGCAAACTTTTCTGGATTATGCGAAGCAAGACTTGCCTATGAAATGGTTTGTATTCTTTCGGTTACAAGCCTTCTCTGGCTTCCGTAAAGGTGAAAGCCTTGCCCTCACGTGGCGGGATATTGATTTCAAGGCTAATACCATTGCCATAACCAAAACGCTTGCTAGGGGCGAAAATAACACGTTAATCATACAAACCCCAAAGACTAAATCAAGTGTCCGCACCATCTCAATAGATACCACTACAATGGCTATCTTGAAGGAATGGCGCAAAAAGCAAGCGCTGGATATGTTCAAAATGGGGTTCAATACCAATAACGAAAAGCAACTTGTTTTCTCTACGCTGGATAATAAGCCAATCAATCATTCAAATACCACTAACTACATAAATAAGGTAATCAAGCGGTATGATCTAAAACCTGTAACGGTTCATGGTCTACGCCATACGCATTGCTCACTGTTATTTGAAGCAGGCGCACCTATCCAAGTGGTGAAGGAACGTTTAGGTCACTCTGATATTCAAACCACCATGAATATTTATACACACGTAACTCAAAAAGCAAAAGAAGATACTGCTGAAAAGTTTGCAAAATATGTTAATTTCTGACGGAACGTATTCAATTACGTATTCAAACAAAAAAATAAGCCTTCAAAACATGATAGAAATGGCTTCATATCAACGTTTTAAAGACTTATCTTATAAACTGTAATGGACGATACGAGAATCGAACTCGTGCTACTAGCATGCCATGCTAGCGTACTCCCGCTATACTAATCGCCCGGGATCTTCAGCGCCTATGAAGCAACGCTAAAGATAATTATAGCATATGAAATTATTTAATCCAGATACGGTGCGTAAGCCTTCTCCAGTTGCTCGGTGATGGTTTGTTTAATGGCAGTAGTTGCGAATGAGTGCGCCATCGCATCCATATTTAATTTCTTCATTTCTGCATAAGTCAGATTGCAATATTCGGCCATAAGCAGGTATTCCTCGCTAAGTGTTGTGTTGGAGACAGTTCGATTGTCGGTGTTTACGCAACAGGGAACATTTTCATCAATAAAAAGGCGGAGTGGATAATCTGCCAAGGTCGCGACTGCATCTGTTTGGACGTTACTCGTTGGCGCAACTTCCAACAACACATTTTGCTCGCGGCACAGATCTCGCACACTTTTATCGTTTCGGATTGCAACGCCGTGGCCAATCCGTGTTGCCCCGAGATGAATCGCATCAACGACATTATGCGGGCAATTGCATTCGCCGGAGTGAAGCGTTAGTTGGAGGTTCGCGTTTTTCGCGGCCGTCACTACTGTCCCGATTTCTTTATTCGCATCAGGTTTTTCGTCACCGGCAAAATCAAATCCCACTACAAATGGATTATTATATGTCTGAATTTGCTCAACAAGTGCTAAGTTAGCGGCTTCTGTGTGATGGCGCATCGCACTAATTAACAGATTGACTTTAATCGGGAAATCAGCCATTCCAGATTCAAGTCCGCGAATAACTGCAGCCAACACTTGAGGAATCGTCAATCCACCTCGCGTATGTAAGGGCGGCGCGAAACGCAATTCTACATATGAAACATTATCGGCAGCAATCGCAGCAATGGTATCATACGTCGCCTTCTCTAAATTCTCCGCTGTCTGTAGGAGCGGTAAAATTACATCAAAACTGTCGAGATAGTCTTGCAAGTTCAAACATTTTTCAGGAGCTAAAGCTTTTTCAATTTCGCCTGGCGCATAGTCTGCCTCTTTTGCAAATTTGCGCAAAGTTGTAAGCGGAACTGAACCGTCCAGATGGCAGTGTAATTCCACTTTTGGTAGTTGGTTGATGATTGTCTTCTCCATTGGTCACAACCTCTCTCTTTTAGGTATTAAGAGATATTATAGATTTTTAGTGCTGTTTTGTAAACTGCTTAAAATTCCTACCTATTATTAAATACATATCTAACAGTGCGGTATTTGGTAGAGAATACAGGTAGAATACCAGTCAATGCTTTACGGATTTACAGGCGGTTATGGCCGAAGTTGGAGTTACAACTGATGATGTGGTGATTGATTTTTACCCACTTTCAGATATGAATGGGAAATGATGACCGATTCTTTGCCCAATTTCGGACATGAGTGGGCAATGATGACCGATTCTTTGCCCACTTTCGGACATAAATGGGAAATGATGACCGATTCTTTACTCACTTTCGGACATGAATGGGAAATGATGTCCGGTTCTTTACTCACTTTCGGACATGAATGGGCAATGATGACCGATTATTTACTCACTTTCAGACATGAATGGGAAATGATGACCGGTTCTTTGCTCACTTTCAGACATGAATGGGAAATGATGACCGGTTCTTTGCTCACTTTCAGACATGAATGGGAAATGATGACCGGTTCTTTGCCCACTTTTGGACAAACAAATAAACACTGCTGCGGGTGAATATCCTGCAGCAGTGTTTATTGTCAATCAAACGGGTAAACCAGACCCCACTCTTCTCGGAGGGTGTCCATAATCGTGATAACTTGACGCGTTTTTTCGAGGGTTGGGTTATCAGCCTTGTCTAGGACCATATTTGTAAAGTTATTAATTTCATGTGTGAAGGCGTGCTCGGAATCGTCCGCATCAATAGTGGTTTTATTGCCATTTGGATCGGTAAAGACTGCTTGTTTGGCACGCGTGTAACCGGCGATTTCGAAGTAGCCTTTTTCATATGCAACCACGGCAATCTGCGGCAGTTCCGTTGCAAACGAAAGCGTGACGGTTGCCAGTTCTTTTTCTTTATTTTTCAAAAGAATCACGGATGTTTCGTCGACGCCCGCTTCGTGGATATCGCCGAAAGTCAGAATATTCGTGGGCGGACTGGTCAGGAATGTGAGTGCAAAAGTGAGCGCGTAGGTGCCGATGTCGAAAAGCGCCCCGCCAGCGAGCTCGGGTTTGTAGAAATACATCGGAGAGTCAGCGTGACGAACGGATGCGTACGGGACATGGATGTATTTTAGCTTGCCAAGATCCTGATTCGTAATCCACTGCTTCAATTGTGGGTAAAGCGGTACATGGAAAATCGTCATTGCTTCAGCCAAATACAGATTCTTCTCGGTCGCAAGTTGTGTCACTTCGTCGAGTTGTTTCCGACTGGTCACCATCACTTTTTCAGAAAAGACGTGTTTACCTGCACCTAAGCATAACTTGATATGCTCATAGTGATGGCTGTGCGGCGTTGCAATGTAGACTGCATCGATGGATTCGTCCGCTAACATTTCCTCATAGCTGCCATATGCGACAGGAATCCGATGTTTTTCGGCGAAAGCAGTGGCTTTGTCGAGCGAACGGGATGCGACTGCATAGAGTTCCGCCCGCTCAGTTTTGAAGTAACGTGCGAAATCCTTGGCGATATTTCCGGCTCCGAGTATTGCCCATTTCATAAATGTACCTCCTAGAGATATAAATAAAGTGACTGAAGTAAGTAATCCACTTCATATTTTGTTGCAAGTTTGAGTAAATGACGCTTGAGGGCTGCTGGAGAATCTTTAGCCAAATTTCGCTCGTACTGTCTACGCTCAGCCGGCATCGCTTGTTCTTTAAAATAGCCCCAGACATGTGCTGCTGTATTGGTGATATAGCCAGGATTTAGTGTGGTGTCCGCTAATGCTGTTTCAATCAAATAGTAAAATTCACGAACCGGATAACCCGATTTGTCTTTTAATAGGGTGCGAATTTCTTGATAGATGGCCGGTGATTTTTCTAAAATGGCGTATTTATATTTACCCCATTCTTTTTCTAAATGCTTGATATGCGGTTCGTCGCGCAAGGCGTTGATGCATTTGACGGCTGAAAGATTTTTATCTTTCACTTCCAACATGATTGAAATAGTTGGATCCGGCAACTGGTGAAAGAATGCGAGAAAAGTTTCCAGTTTAATGGTTTGCGTATGAGCACCGGGTTGTTTCGTCGGGTCTTGTTGCGAGTAGTGGATTTTTTGTTTCCCGTCTTCCGGCAGCCACGTTTTCGCAACTTCTGAAATCCATTCCGCTTCTGTTTTAGTAGTCTTCGGCAAGTTAATTGCGTGGTGAAGATTGTCAAAAACAGCGGGAATACGGAGTTTGTGAGCGAGTGTCAAGACCTCTTCAATCGTATAGGACCGCTCATCATTTTCAATAATGAGGCGATTTTTGACTGATTGCGGCAGACGTTCAAAATTGTGAGCAAAGCGCGCCATTGCAACTTCTTTATCACCATAAACACCGCCGACATGTAAAATAATCTTGTTCGTTCGGTCCGCTTCGAGCGCCGTCAGAACTTTATCATGGTAAATTAAATCCTCGATTGCCCGCTCTACCACGTCTTCACTCGGCGAATTTAAAACGGTATATTGTCCGGGATGCATCGAAATGCGCATGCCGGATGCTTTTATTTTTGTTGCGAGTTGACTGAATTCGTGTGCATGGATGGAGCGCCAATCGAGACTATTGACCGGACTCGATCCAAAAGGAATCAAGTCGGAGCTGATTCTAAAAAGCTTGATATTATTTTCGATATTATAATCAATCATGCGGTCGAGTGCAGCTAAATTGTGAGCAGTCACCTCAGTCAGTTTTTCAGGTGTGGCAAATTTCATTGTAACGCTGCGTTGATTTGTCCCGGGTGTTCCGATATTGAGACAGGCATAGCCGATAGACATGTGGGTGTTGCCCCTTTCCAAAGTATTGATTCGTATAATGTAGCTTAAAATGCGATTGCTTGCAAAGGTTTGAACTCATTATATCTTCTAGCCTTTTAGTCCGCTGGTTGTATTCGTATCGGTAATATAGCGTTGGAAAACAATAAAGACGAGTAGAAATTTTTTACTCATTTTCTATTCCTCCCTATAGTCATGCTATCAATCCAATGTAAAATTAGATTTTCTGTTCGCGCTTTCATTTTATCCTGTAGACTGTAATAAGCGAAAAGATAACTCTTTCAAAGTGTTTTATTTGAGTAGTAGCACCGTTTCTAATAAAATGAGAATACAAATCAAAGAAACGAGGTAAGTAAAATGGGATTATTTGATAATGTTGGAACGTTGTTAGATTTATTTGTCGATAATGATCAAGCTGCTGAGAAAGAAACGTTGGCAAAACGTGCTGATGTAAGTAAGAGTGACTTTGGTAAAGTTGCGGCTGTCGGTTTGCCAGCCATTTTACAAGCACTACAACGGAATTCTGCAGACGAAAAAGGCTTGGCTTCGTTGGAAGCTGCGCTGACTAAGCATCAAGATGTCAACACGTATTCTTCCGTAAACCAAGTTGCCGAGCAAGTGGATCCGGAAGATGGCGATAAGATTTTGGGGCACGTTTTTAATGATAAAGGGTCAATTATCGACCGCATCGCGCGTTCTGTGGGCATGTCCCCTGCCGCTGTAAAACGTGTGTTGGTCTTGTTGGCGCCTGTCGTATTGAAATATTTGGCAGATCGTAAAAACGATAAAAAGTTGGATACAGCGGGCTTACAAAAAGAAACACAAGCCGCTGCTAAAAATGCAACAAAGTCATTGGAAAATGACGGTCGTAAAAAAGGCTTGTTAGGCGACCTTTTAGGTGGTCTGATGGGTAATAATGGGGGAAATCATTCTGCTAAAGACAGTGATGACGGGATTCTAGATGATATCTTGAAAAAGTTTTTATAGAAATATGATGTAGCCGGCTCCGGTTGATGGAGTCGGTTTTTTTGTTGATTTAGAAAATGGTCTGCACAAGATTGGGCTTTTTAGCTGAACTTGTGCAGACTATTTACGATTGTCTGCACAACATTGAGGTATTTGGCAAAGGTTTGGAATTATGTCAAGAAAATGGACACTGAAAAAGAGAATACGGTCAAAAAATAAATGAATAAATCAAAGAGCGCAGGCAAGATGCGAAAGACATTCATAAAGAATTTTTTTAGGATAAGAAGCGCTCTTTTCGACGACTTGATACCGATATTCAAAGTTATCCGGTGAAAGGTACTCATTGTTTGAGTGGCGACGAACTGAGTTATAGAAAGAAGAAATGAACCAGTTTATTTTATGAGTGGCTTCTTCTTTTGTTCTGAAAGAATGCCGGTACACCCATTCTTTCTTGAGAGTCGCAAAGAAAGATTCCATACAAGCATTGTCATAGGGGTTGCCGCACCTACTCATACTACTTTTTGCCTTGATACTTTCTAACTTGTCGCGGTATTTATTCGAAGCGTATTGGCTTCCACGGTCCGAATGATGGATTAAATTGCTACCAGGATTGCGGAATAAGATGGCCATTTCAAGAGCTGCCAGTGGGCCTTCGGTCCGCATGTGATCAGTCACTTCCCAGCCTATGATTTTACGCGAATAAAGGTCCATGACACTGGACAGATATACCCACCCCTCACTCGTCCAGATATAGGTCAAATCGGATACCCACACCTGGTTTGGTTTTTTAACTTTAAAATTTTGGCGCAGAAGATTACGAGATACAGGATAGGCATGATCCGAATCTGTTGTGATGACAAAGTTTTTCTGCTTGCACGCGTATAATCCCAATTCCGCCATGAGACGGCCCACGGTTTTCTCCGATACGTTATAACCGGCTTCTTCCATATCTTTCTTAATGCGAGGAGCGCCATAGGTGCCGAAACTTTGGTGGAAAGAGTGTGTAATATCTATCTTCAGGTTCTCGCGAGACTGTTGCGTTTCGGTCAGTCCGCGCTCTTTCGTGGTAAGCCAATTGTAATATCCGCTCTTCGATACCCCCAAAGCTTCGCACATCCCCACAATTGAGAATTCACCTCGGTGGGCAGCCATAAACTGGAATTTTAATCCGGACTTTGCGTGAAGACATGCATCGCTTTTTTTAGGATGGCATTCTGTTCTTCTAGTTTGGCAATTTGCTTATCTCGTTCCCGTATTTCTTTTTCAAAGTCGCTCACAGTTTTAAATCCCGCCTTTGGCGATGGATTCTGAGGCTGAGGCTTAAAAACGGATTGGTTTTTCTTATACATACCAACCCATTTCTGAAGTGTGGAGTGAGAGATGTTCAATTCTCGGGCAAGTTCGGTGACTTTTCGCTTGTCTTCAACGACTAGACGACAAAGATAATCTTTATATTCTGGATCGAGATATTTACCAACCATCATGAACACATCCTTTTTTTGATTAACCCTATTATAATAAAAAAATGGCGGAGTTGCTGTGTCCACTATTTAGACTACCTCAAGGTTGTGCAGACTTTAGGAAATAGTCTGCACAAACCAGGCCGTAATTTCAAAACTTGTGCAGACTATTTAAAAACCCGACCTGGAAACAGTTTCCAAGTCGGGTTTTCTTATCATTCCAGTCCGGTAGCTAACGAGATACCGAACCGACTTTCAATGTATTCCCAAATTCAGGTTAACTCTCGTCTAATGCGCAACCTTGACCGCAAAAGTTTCATAAGGCGCCAAGATTATTCCTTCCAACTGTCCATATTCTTTATCATAATTGGAAATCACTGTTTTTGTTGCGATTTGACTTAATTCCAACGTAGTCTCATCCGCGCTCATGTTCCCAACAATCAGCCACGTTTCGCCTTCGTATGCTCTTTCATATGCAAAAACTGTCGGATGCTCCGGCAGAAGTAGCGTGAATGTTCCATAAACCATCAACGGATTTTCTTTTCGCAATGCGATTAGTTTTTGATAGGCGTAGAAAATGGAATCTTGCTCTGCCAACGCTTCGGCTACATTTATTTCCGGGTAGTTCGGATTAGCAGGAATCCAAGGCTCGCCATTCGTAAATCCGGCGTTTTCACTTGCGTCCCATTGCATCGGCGTCCGCGCATTGTCGCGGCTCTTTGCATTTAGCGATGTGAAAATAGCCTCCGCGGCATACCCTTTTTCCAAACGTTCATTAAACAGATTAATCGTTTCGATATCCCGTGCTTCGGAAATATCGGTAATGATGCGATTCGTCATTCCTATTTCTTCACCTTGGTAAATATAGGGTGTTCCCTTCATCATATGTAAAAGAATCGCAAACATTTTGGCGCTCTCAATGCGAAATTCTGTATCATTACCCCAACGTGAGACAATACGCGGCGTGTCATGATTATTCCAGAACAGGCTGTTCCAGCTGGCCGCATCGATTTCCGTTTGCCATTTGGTCAAGGTTTTTTTCAAAGCCACGATACTCAGCGGCTGTAGGTCCCATTTTGAAGTTCCTGGTTTTTCGTCGAGTCCGATATGCTCAAATTGGAAAACCATCGCTAATTCGTTGCGATCCGGGTGAGAGAAGAGCACCGCATTTTCGGGCGTTGCGCTCCACGTTTCACCGACTGTCATCACGTCATAGTTACCAAATGTATGTTTATTCATTTCCTGTAAATAGTCGTGCAATCTCGGTCCATTCACAACAATTTTTTCGTCCGGTACTTTCCCGATATTGTCAATCACGTCCATCCGGAATCCGGCAATACCTTTGTCGAGCCAGAAGTTCATCATGTCATAAATTTTGTGGCGCATTTCTTCATTTTCCCAATTCAAATCGGGTTGGCGTTTACTGAATAAATGTAAGAAATACTGCCCGCTTGCTTCGTCAAACTCCCAAGCAGGGCCACTGAACACAGAAGTCATATCGTTCGGCGGGCCACCGTCAACCGGGTCACGCCAAATATAGTAATCACGATACGGATTTTCTTTGTCTTTTTTGGCTTCCAAAAACCACTCGTGCTCGTCGGAAGTATGATTCACAACCAAGTCCATAACGATGCCGATGTTTCGCTTTTTCGCTTCCGCAATCAAACGGTCCATGTCGTCCATCGTACCGTATATCGGGTTAATCGCTTGGTAATCACTAATATCATAACCATTATCGTCAAGTGGCGATTGATACACCGGACTCAGCCAAATGACATCCACCCCTAATTTTTCCAAGTAATCCAGTCGTGAAATAATTCCTGCCAAATCACCCATTCCGTCATGATTGGAATCTTGGTAACTCTGCGGATAAATTTGATATACCACACTATTTTTCCACCAGCTCATTGTCTGCCCCCTACTTTTTATTCTGTCTCTATCATAACAAACCGCGATAGCGCTATCAATGAAAGGCATAGAAAAAGAGATGCCGATTAAGGACATCTCTGGTTTTTATTTGATACTTTTATTTGCCATCAGCATGAGAACGGCAATCAGCACTGTTACGGCAATTGAACCGATGAGAGCAGCAGTGTATCCGCCGCTTAGGTCATAGCTGAAACCATAGATAGATATGGCGAAAGCTGCTCCGATGTTTTGAGTAAAACTCACGATGGGAAACACTCTTCCAAAATGCTCAATTGGGTAAAGGTGCTTAATAAACAGCGCTACACCAACTGCAGTCAGACCATAAATCGCTCCAAATAGGAAACTTCCGCTGAGCATCAAAACTTGGTTTGCGCCAAAGAGCATCAGGACAAATCCGGCGGCAACGGCTACGAGCATGACCATGTTTGCGAAGACAGCACCTTTGCTGTCATTTAACACCCCGATTAATAATTTAAATAAAATATTTGCAATCATTGCAGTGGAGATCATCATTGCTCCGGTCGTCGCTGTGAACGAAAAATCAGTCGCAACTCCGGGTAGATGTTGGACCATCCCTGTCAGGGCAGTGGCAAAAATACTCACTAAAATAACCAATGCAAAAGTAGGCGTTTTATAACTAAACGGTTTGACTGCGGATTTAAAGTCACCTTCTTGAACGGTTTTAATTTGCTCACCGTCTTGGTACGGCTCCAGCCCTTCTTCTTGCGGAGATGCCTTGTAAGGAATTAATAATGCCGGCAAAGCGAAAACGAGGTATAGTACCGCTTGGATCCAGTACCCCGCCTGCCAACCGCGTGATTCCATCAAACTAGAAACAATCGGCGAAAGGATGGCTCCGGCGACGCCACCGAAACTAAACACTAAGCTGGTAACCAGCCCATGCTTGGAAATGAACCAGTTATTGATTAAAAATTGGAGGCCGACAAAACCAAAGAATGCCGATGCGAACCCTCTTGTAAATCCGAGAATGCTGAACATCCATACTTGGGTGGAAAAGGACATTAAGAGCGTCATGACTGCAGCGACAACGCTGGCAATCAAAACGAGTAGACGGTAATCCATTTTTTTCAAAAAGACGGGAACGGAAATGGAACCCATCGCAATTCCGATACTGATAAAAGTAGAGTGCAAGGAAAAGGCTCCGGTCGAGACCCCTATCGCCTGGGAAACAGGCTGAATATAGAGGCCGTTCAAATTAATATTTAATCCCACCGATGAGGAAGCAAGGGCACAAGCGATAACAGCAATCAGGAAATGCTTTTTATTTTTGGTCATTATGTTCTCCTTTTATTGTATCCGTAAATAAATTCCACGGATGCTGATTCGGCGGCAGTGAGTGGACAGTTAAGGGCTCTTTTTTCACAGGATGGTTGAAATGTAACTTGGTCGCCCACAGTGAAATCTGTTGACCGGGTTTATTTAACTTCGAACCGTATTTCTGATCGCCGAAAAGCGGTGTGCCATTTGTTGCCAGCTGGACGCGGATTTGGTGCGAGCGGCCGGTGTGTAAATGGACTTTCAATAGAGAAAAGTTTTTAGCCGTCATCAGCGTTTCGTAATCGAGGATAGCTTTCTTAGCCTCGGGATGGTTGGCTTTCACGCTGTAGACTTGGTTTTTTTGACGGTCTTTGTACAGGTAGTGCGTGAGGATACCGGCTGGTTCTTTGGGGGTGCCATGAACCACGGCGAAATACGTGCGTGTGATGGTCTGACGGCGCATCATGTCGGACATCCGAGAAGCGGATTTCGACGTTTTTGCGAAGACCATAGCCCCACCGACCGGACGATCCAGGCGATGTAGTAGGCCCAGGTAGACATTCCCGGGTTTTTGATAACGGTGTTTAATATCATCTTTCAGCATTGTAAAGAAGTCGACATCTCCACTGGCGTCGCCTTGAACCGGTATGTTCACAGGCTTTTCAACCATAAGCAGATGGTTATCTTCATACAATATTGGAATTTTCAATGGTACTGATTCTCCCTTAAAAATAATGCTTCAATCATACCACAAAAACGGGGGCGGTGCTCGGTGGCTCGGGACTTCTTTATGGGAGCAAAAATTTTTTTATTTTAAAAAAAGCTTTTCGACATTTTTTGCTTATATATAAGTAGATGGATTTTTAAGGAGATGAAAAAATGTTGGTAAAAAGCAGTGAGCAAATTGAAGCGTTGGCAGTGATGAAAAGCTTGGATGGGCGTATGGCGTTTGGCGAGAAGGATGAGCGGTACTTCCGAAATTGGTTGAGTGGTGCTTTGGGTGAACAGATAGTGGAAGATGGCGCGGCGTGTTTGGATGGGTGTGTGGCGCGGATTCATGATTTGGTGATCGTCGAGGACCGGACATGCCAAATTGATGCGTTGTGGATTGGGAGCCAGACGGTTTATTTGCTGGAAGTGAAGCATTGGGATGGGGTGTTTACGGTGGATGCACAAGGCTTTCAGGTTATTGTGCATGACCCTCTTTCTCAATTGGAGCGAACCAAGCGGATGGTGGAGCGTGTTTTAAAACGCATGGGTGTGGGCTTGATGGTTGAGGCACGGTTGGTATTTACCAATCCGAATATGACGCTGTATGGGCTGAGCGAGGAAATGCCGATTGTCATGCCGTCGCAAATTGAGCGGTATTTTCAAAAAATCCGAGTTGCGGAAAGTCCGATATCCGAGTGGCAAATTCGACTCGGAAAAAAGTTGGCTGCGTTACACGCAAGTCGTAATCCGCACCAGAATCTGATGGCTTACAGTCGCGAATCCGTGCGCGCGGGAATTTTGTGTGGCGTGTGTCGGGTTCCGATGAGTGTGCGGTGTCGGTGGAAGTTGGCGTGCCCGAAATGCGGGATGGTCGAGAAGAAAGCTGATGGCTTTTACCGGACACAAAAAGAGCTGGAGATTCTTTTTCCCGAAATTGCGCGGAAACCGGTGGAATTGCGACGGTGGATGGGAGATATGATTTCGGAAAAAACTATTTATAGACTAACTCGGACATGATTGCTTGATGATGTCCGGTTTTATTGGCTTATTCGGACATGGTTGTAGAACCATGTCCGGATTTGTTGGTTTAATCGGACATCATTATAGATTCATGTCCGGATTTGCTGGCTTAAGAGGACATCATTATAGATTCATGTCCGGATTTGCTGGCTTAATCGGACATCATTATAGATTCATGTCCGGATTTGATGGCTTAAGAGGACATCATTATAGATTCATGTCCGGATTTGATGGCTTAAGAGGACATCATTATAGATTCATGTCCGGATTTGATGGCTTAATCGGACATCATTATAGATTCATGTCCGGATTTGATGGCTTAAGAGGACATCATTATAGATTCATGTCCGGATTTGATGGCTTAAGAGGACATCATTATAGATTCATGTCCGGATTTGATGGCTTAATCGGACATCATTATAGATTCATGTCCGGATTTGATGGCTTAAGAGGACATCATTATAGATTCATGTCCAAATCCGTAATGATATTTATATACATATCGAAAGAAGCCACTTTGTAACCGTTTTATGGTAAAATAAAGCCAGAAAGAAGGGGTTGGTATGAAGTTTAATCAGCAATTTACGCAGAAGCAAGCGCAAAAACAGACGTTTATTCCGAACCTCGTACAAGGGATGGAAATGCTGCAACTTAATCGAATGGAATTATCTACTTATCTAAATAGTGTATTACTTGGCAATCCTTTTATAGAGATGTCACTAAATGAACCGTTAACGATTTCAGCGAAAGACGTGTCATCGAGTGATGTTTCAGCCGTTATCGAGCAAACCTCCGTTTATGAGGCGTCTTTGTATGAATTTTTGCAAGAACAAATTTATTTGTTGTACCGCGATACGCCGCTTCGGAAACTGATTTTTTGGTGGTTAGAGCAGTTGGATCCGCGTGGGTACGTGACAAAGACACTGGAAGAAGCACAAGCGGAAACAGGGGCTTCAGCGATTGCGGTTTTAGATGGCTTGACGTTAATGCAGCAACTGGATCCGGCCGGGATTGGTGCGCGCACCTTGCAGGAGTGTTTGATGCTCCAAACTGAGCGTGTGGAATTTGCGCCGGAGTTAGCGTATGTAGTTTTGGAAGAGCATTATGAAGATTTGATTCAGAATAATTGGCAAAAAATTGCGGACCGTTACGAGACGGATACAGAAGCGATTGCCAACGTGTATCATTTTGTGCAACGGTTGTCGCCGGCTCCCGCTGAAGTATTTGAAGCGCGGACAAAAGCTGTGCCATATATTGTGCCGGAGTTGATGGTAACCTTGGAAGACGGTGCCCTCTCGATTCGCGAGACGAAGTACAAGACACCATTGCTTACTTTGAATACAAGCTATTTTGAAGAAATGAAAGCCGTTGATGATCCAGAAGTAAAAGCCTATGTGCAAGCGAAGAAACAAGAGTTTGATCAACTGCAAGCGAGCTTGATGAAGCGGAAGGAAACAGTTCTAAAAGTTGGAACGGCCATATTAGCCTATCAACATGCCTATTTCACGGAAGACGCCCGTTCATTGAAACCTCTTCAGCTGAAAGACCTTGCGGAAATGTGCCAGTTGAATGAATCGACGATTAGTCGGACCGTTCGCGAAACATTCGTGCAGACGCCAAAAGGAGTTTTTGAGCTCAAAGCCTTCTTGTCGCGCCGGATGCAAAACAGCGAGCAATCACGCGATGATGTTCTGAGCACCTTAAAAGCTTTGATTGCAAAAGAAAATCCAGCGAAACCTTATTCAGATCAAAAACTAGTCGAACTGTTAGCTGCAGAAACAATTCAAGTCTCACGTCGCGCCATTGCGAAATATAGACAAGAATTAAATATCCCCTCCTCAAAGGATCGGAAAATTAAATAATAGCGTCATACAAAAAACTCCCTCTCAATCAAAAAGCTGATTGAGAGGGAGTTCTTATTTTTTTATCCTAAAATACCTAATACATATCCTAGTGTACCTACGATGAATAGGCCGAAGATAATTGTGATTGGGCTAACTTTTTTGCGAAGTAACCACACGCATAGCAATGTTAAGCCTAATGGTGCAATACCTGGTAGCAGTGCATCTAATGTGCCTTGTAACGTTGTTACTGTTTCAGTGGGAACTACTCGGCCATGAATGACCGAGCTTCTGGGAACGCCGCTGACTTACTCGATTGTTGTGATAACAGCGAGCAGCGGTTACGGCTATTGACCAAAGCGCGTCCACACTTATGCCCTTTAACGTTAGGCGAACGCTTTGTTGCGGATGTTCACGGCCGCGTTGATATCCCGGTCGATACCGACGGTATGGCAATGCGGGCAATTGAACATACGGATGTGCAGCGGTTTCTTACCGGTGTTCATGCCGCAATGCGAACACGTTTGACTTGTGTAGTGCGGTTTAACGAGGATGAGCTCTTTTTTGTGCCACGCGCACTTGTAGGTCAATAGGTTCTTGATGATGCCCCAGGAGGCATCCGCGATGGAACGCGCCAAATGGTGGTTCTTCATTAGATTTTTGGTTTTCAAATCCTCCATGACGATGATGTCATGCTCTTTCACCAGTTGGGTTGTGTAGTGATGCAGGTAGTTCAGGCGTTGGTTCTTGATGCGTTTGTTGATGCGGGCGACCTGCTGCTTGGCTTTCTGCAGGTTCTTGAAGTCAGTCAGTTGGAGTTCGACGCCGTTTGCTTTGGCGGCTGCGATTTCCCGCAGGGCACGCTCACGCCGGCGGGCGAACTTGCGCTGCCAGATGCGTTTCTGTTTCGCCAATGCCCGCTCAAACTGCTTGTTTTTCAACTTGTATCCGTCCGACTGGATGACCAAGTGGGTAATCCCCATGTCCAGCCCCACGATGGCGCCCGTTTTCGGCAATATCGGAACGGCTTCCTCCACCAGGATAGTCGCCGTATAGGAACCGTCCGGTTCCTTGCGGATGGTGGCACGCATAATGCGCCCGGTGATGCGGTGGGCGCCATGGCACTTCACTAACTTCAATTTGGGCATCTGGATGTAATGGTTGTCCACCACAGTGATGCTGTTGTTGATGCATTTGGTGGTGTAGGTGCTCTTCGGACGCTTCCGCGACTTGAAGCGGGGATAGCCGTTCTGCTTGTTAAAGAAACGCAGGAACGCAGCGTCCAAATCGTCGGAGGTGTACTCCAGGCTAGTGCTGTCCGCCTCCTTCAGGAATGGAAATTCCCACTTGAGTGGTTTCATCAGGTTGTGCATGGCGTACTTGCCCACGTACCTACCACCGTTCTCGTGACGTGCGCCCTGCATCGCCAGCAGCTGGTTCCACACGAAGCGGTTCAGCGCCAGATTGCGGTCGATGAAGATTTTCTGCTTTTCGGTCGGGTAGAGCTTAATTTTGATGCCTTTCAATACCATCGGGTTGCCCCTCCTTTCTGCGTTGGTCATCGATGTACTTGGCGATGGCGTGCTCATTGGTCGTACCGATGCTCTCTACAAAATAACTGGGCGCCCACAGGTGGCGGTCCTCTTTCTTCCAGTAAGGCTTTTCCAGTTCTGGGAACTCGAGTAAGAGTAACCGGGCACTGGTTCCTTTTAGCCAGCGGACGATATTGGTTACGGACAGCTTGGGCGGGGCACTCACCATCAGGTGGATGTGGTCGTCCAACCCCATCTCCAGGTGGGAGATGGTGAAGCCGTACTCAGCCGCAATGTCATAAAGGATGTCCTTCAGGCGGGCGCTGATGGCCGGGTTGATGACCTGGTTGCGGTACTTGGTCCGCCAGATGATGTGGTAGTTTAGGTTGTAGACAGAGGTTCTGCCGTAGGTGAATCGTTCTTCATCTCTCATGTGTCCATTATACCAATAACCAAGACCATGTGCAACCGTATGGAAGCCAGACATAACATGATATACATAGATTATGTCATCTACCATGTGCGAAACGATTTTTACAAGATGGTTTCGTTCATCACGGGTTTGAAAGCCCGTGTTTTCTCTCAACGAATCAGAAAGACTTTAAGTGGACGTTTATGTCCGTCGAAATATATTGGTTGATGGATTCCGGGTCCAAGCCTTCCGCTTCCAACAAAGTTGCCTTGTCGCCAATGATGTCGTAGAGATTATAAGGCAGTTCGTATGCATCCGTTTGAATTTGGTAAAACGGTTCGTTGGGACTGACCGTCATTTGGGCTTCGGTAATTTTTGCCAGTTCTGAGCGTGAGAGCGAGGTGGCGGTTTGGCCCAGCATGTGCGCTTGGATAGATTCCGACAAATCGCGGACGGTCAAAGTAATTTCGTCTTGATTGAGCTGATTCATAAAGCCGCGTGCACAAACGAGCTGCATCCCTGATTTCAGCTGACCGACGTTTCCGTAGCCAACGCTCGCGATGAGTGCTTTTACCACGTCTTCAGTTAAAGTAATTTTCTTTTGGATGCGGGTTGCTTCCAGGCTGGCCATCAGTTTAACGAGGTCCAGTTGTTCGTTCAGACTCCGTTCCTTAAATGACGGCAATTGAATAACAATTGGAATCCGACGCATGAATGTATCCAAAAATGTGGACTTGGGATCCTCGGTCGTCGCACAGACAATGCGGACATTGGCAGCCCGTGAGCGCCCGGTTTCACCGAGTCGGCTGTACATCCCCGTATCCATGAAATAGAAAATCATTTCTTGACCCTCTGGTGGCAGCCGGTGGATTTCATCCAGAAACAGCATACTGTTATCGGCTTCTTGAATGAGGCCGTCTTTAGAATCCGATGCTCCGGTAAAGGCGCCTTGACTGTAACCAAACAAATGGCTCATCAACAGTTGCGGGTTATTCGCGTAGTCCGCACAGTTAAAAACAACAAGATCTTTTTCAGCTGCAATAATGCCGTTGGATTGCGCATAATCAAACATCGCGTGGGCGAAATATGATTTTCCGGTACCGGTTTGCCCGGTTATTAGTGTATTCAATCCTTTAGGCGGATAAAGGACGGCTGCTTTCGCCTGTTCGACCGCATTTTTCATACTGCCGTTCGCACCGATCATCGTTCGGAAAACGTCTTGTTTGTGGATGATGGGTGTTGATTTGGCGGCTTGTGCTTCTTTGTAACTCGGAACGTGCTTCGAAAGTGGCTGGTGCGGCGTCGATTTAACAAGTAGGTACCGAACCGGCCGCCCTTCCGTTTTATAAAGTTTGCCTTCCCGAACAAGCTGGTTGAGATCCTTCGATACATTCGGGCGTTGAATATCAAGTGCATCCGCTACCATTTTTGTGGTTGGTCCACGCCCAAGTTCGATGTCCTGCGCGGTCAGTGTCTGCGTCATTTCTTCTATATAATGATAAATGCGATCCTTTCGGTTCACTGTGTTTCCTCCTGTATATGCTACTGTATTCTTTGCTGTATTATACACTAAAATATTTTAGTGTATAAGGTATTTTAATTGGGGAGTGGAAAGTTCTAGTTCCAACTTGGCAAGGTAGTGTGGCTCAAGGGCGGCATAGCGTGAGTCGATTTTGTTTTAAAGTCGCACTTGGAGGTGTTAGAGCGGTATAGACGGTTCGAAATTTACTTTAAAGCCGCACTTGAGTATTCTTTACCGGCAATTAGCTTTTTTTAATCCGCTGTTTGCCGGTAAAAATTGCGCACACAAAAACCCCAGCACTGCTGGGGCTCATCATTTTCATCAACTAAAGTAAGATAACAACACTCCTGCTGCAACGGCTGATCCGATTACGCCGGCGACGTTTGGTCCCATGGCGTGCATCAATAAATAGTTGCTCGGATTGTATTTAATCCCTTCTTTTTGAACAACGCGGGCAGCCATGGGAACGGCAGAAACGCCGGCAGCACCGATAAGCGGGTTGATTTTCCCGCCCGATAATTTGTACATCAGTTTCCCCATCAAAACACCTACTGCCGTACCAATCGCAAAGGCAATCAATCCCATCACAATAATTTTCAACGTGGTCGCCGACAGGAACAGCTCGCCCGTCGCTTTCGCTCCGACCGTCACGCCAAGTAAAATTGTGACGATATACATCATGGCATTTTGCAACGTTTCTGTCAGTTTGGGAACTTGCCCACTTTCACGGATGAGATTCCCCAACATCAACATCCCAATCAACGCCGTCGCGGATGGGACCAATAGGCTGACGAACAGTGTCGTTACGATCGGAAATAAAATCCTTTCGCCCTTCGTAACCGGCCGCAATTGTTTCATCGGCACCCGTCGTTCTTCTTCCGTCGTCAAAAAGCGCATGATTGGCGGCTGGATAATCGGCACTAACGCCATGTACGAATAGGCTGCCAAAGCGATGATGGGTAAAATGTGCCCGGCCAATCGCGTGGTTAAGTAAATCGCTGTTGGTCCGTCCGCGCCTCCAATAATCCCGATCGACGCGGCCTCTTCTGGTGTCATACCCAATGTCAATGCACCCAAAAATGCCACGAAAATACCAAACTGTGCGGCCCCGCCTAATAAGAGCGTTTTAGGATTCGCTAACAACGGACCGAAATCCGTTGACGCACCTAAACATAAAAAAATCAGCGGTGGATAAATACCTAAATCCGTTCCTTGAAATAAATAATACAGCAGTCCACCCGGATCCCCATCCAACGGCGGATCCATCAAGCCCGCCAGCGGTAAATTCACCAGCAGAATCCCAAATGCAATCGGAATGAGTAAATAGGGCTCGTACCCTTTTCGAATCGCCAGAAACAAAAATACACACGCCAACCCAATCATGACCACTTCCTTGTACGTCATGTTAGCGATCCCCGACATAAACCACAGTTCCATCAATTGCTCGAACAAGCGAATCGCCCCTTTCTACATGATCACAAGTTCTTGGTCGGAATCGACCGCGTCATTCGCCTTCACCAGCACTGCTTTTACTATCCCATCGCGCGGCGCTACAATTTCATTTTCCATCTTCATCGCTTCCAAAATGACTAAGTGATCACCCGCCTTGACTGTTTCCCCCGGCTCCACCATCACCCGTAAAATCGTTCCCGACATCGGCGCAACGATTTTTTCACCGTCTCCATTCACTGCGGCTTTCTGCTCCGGCACCGCCTTTTCCGTCATTTCTGCGTCGTCCGGGAGTTCCCGAACCTTCACCTGATAGACTTGGCCGTCGATTTCAATTTCATACTTTTTCATCTGCCGTTCCTCCTCTATTCACTCGTTTCACGTCCACGACTTCGAACTTTTTAGCCGGCTGCGCTTCGTAAGTCATCACCAAAGCCGCCAACACAGCCACTTTTTCCCGCTGTTCATCCCGTTCCACGGCAGGCGCAACTTCCATTTCTTTTGTTAAAATTTCCGGCTCCGCCGAAAAGCGGTGAACCAGCTCTATCACGCCCCATAATGCACCGAGTACGATAAACACCACAACCATCGCGACAACCGTTAAAATAATTCCATCCAATAGGTTCATTTCATTCCCTCCTATAGCGCGCTTGAATCCGAATCAGTTGGTCAGTTTGATATTTTCGCTCTAAATACGCCTTGCCCACTTCCGGGAACAACGCGTACGTCAACACATCTTCTGTTGTCTTGCCCAAATCTCCGAGTTCATTTTTCAACCGGTCAAATTCCGGTTCCAAGTGATTGGCCGGGCGATCGGTCATGACTGCTTCGCCAGGAATCAAGGATTCGCGAAACGCGTCAGTCACTGGCACGGGCGTTTTTCCGTATTTTCCGCGCAAGTAATCTTTGATTTCATTTGGTACCATTTTGTAGCGTTCGCCGGATAACACGTTGAAAACGGCTTGGGTTCCAACCATCTGGCTCATCGGCGTCACGAGCGGCGGAAAGCCTAAATCGGCGCGCACGTTGGGAACTTCGCGCAATACTTCATCGTAGCGCCCGACTGCTTTGGCTTTTTTCAACTGTGAATACAAGTTCGACAGCATTCCGCCCGGGACTTGATAAATCAACGCTTTTGGATCAGTGAACATCATTTTTGCATCCAATTCACCAGAAGCTAAATAGTTATCACGTATCCCTTTAAAATAGTTGGCAATCTCCTCCAACTTTTCAATATCGAGGTGCGAACGGTACCCAATTTCATCCAATGCCAAGGCAATTGCTTCGGTCGCCGGCTGACTCGTTCCTTCCGCAAACGGCGAAATAGCGCAGTCAATCATATCTGCCCCTGCTTCTACAGCCGCCAAATACGTCATCTGCGCAATCCCACTTGTTGAGTGCGTATGAATATTCAACGGCACATCAATTACTTTTTTTATTTCTGATACTAATTCACGCGCGACCTTTGGCGTGAGAATGCCGGCCATATCTTTAATACAAATGGAATCGACGCCCATTTCGACAAACTGCTGCGCGAGTTGCGTGTAGTATGCCACCGTGTGGACGTCGCTGATGGTGTAACAAATCGCCAATTGGGCATGCGCACCATACTTTTTGACCGCATTGACTGATGCTTCGACGTTTCGCGGATCGTTCAGAGCATCAAAGATACGGAAAATATCAATCCCATTTTCAACGGCTTGTTTTACAAAGATGTCCACGATATCATCCGCATAATGCCGATAACCAATCAAGTTCTGTCCGCGCAACAACATCATCAATTTCGTATTCAACGCACGCTTCCTGATTTCCCGCAGCCTTTCCCAAGGGTCTTCATTTAAGAAACGAATTGCGGCATCGTAAGTCGCACCGCCCCAGCACTCCAACGCATAATAACCGGCCTGATTCATGGTGTCGATAATCGGCAACATGTCATGCGTCGTCATTCGCGTGGCCATCAGACTCTGATGGGCGTCCCGGAGTACGGTTTCATTGATTTTTACTTCGCTCAATTCACTCACTCCCTTTCTCTTACTTTTATTGTAAAGTTAATTGAAAACGCTGTCAACGTGGGTTAGTGATTGAATTTGAACGATTATGATTGCTTTTGGTTATTTGTGGTGGTATATTATATTTGCGAGGTGATGTAAGTGTTTACAGAGGTACGTTATCAAGTTATCAAAGAGTTGCTGCAAGAACAAAGTATCGTTAAAATGCAGGAAATCGTGCAGCTCACTGGTAGCTCGGAGTCCACTATCCGGCGTGATTTGTCGGCTTTAGAAGAGGAAGGCGTTTTGATTCGTGTTCATGGCGGTGCCAAACGCGGCTACAAATTACAGGCAGAACCTGCGATGGATATTAAGTCCGGATTGAATATGGATGACAAGCATTTGATTGCTAAACGTGCGGCTGCTTTCGTCGAAGAGGAAGATGTCATCTTCTTAGATGCCGGCTCTACTACATTTGAAATGATTCCTTTTCTTCAAGGTAAGAAAGTAACGGTTGTGACGAATGGCGTTCCCCATGCGAGTTTATTGGCAGATTTGAATATTTCGACGATTTTGTTGGGTGGAAAAATCAAGTTGGAAACAAAAGCGATTATTGGGGCGACATGCTTACGGCAACTGGATGACTATCGGTTTAATAAAGTGTTTCTGGGAATGAATGGGGTTGACGTGGAGTTTGGTTTCACGACACCGGACATCGAAGAAGCGGCGATTAAAGCGAAGGCAATTGAACATGGCGCACGGAAATATGTGTTGGTAGATGAATCGAAATTCGGAGTGGTTACTTTTTCAAAAGTGGCTGAATTAGCGGATTGTGATGTTATCAGTGTGAATGTTAGTGAACGAAAACGGAAGAAATTGGCAGAAGCAACAACGTATTGGGAGGCGAAAATATGATTTATACAGTAACGTTGAACCCGTCGATTGACTATGTAGTACGACTGGAAAAAATGGATTTGGATGCGGTAAATCGCATTGAGGAAGATTTCAAATTGCCGGGCGGAAAAGGCATTAATGTTTCGCGGATTTTGAAACAACTGGCAGTTCCTTCTACCGCTTGGGGATATGCCGGCGGTTTTACCGGAAAATACATTGCGGATTGGTTGACAGAAGAAGGCATTACGACTGATTTTAGTGAAGTCAGCGAGCCAACGCGGATTAACGTCAAAATTAAAGCGGACCATGAAACAGAATTAAACGGTGCCGGGCCACTGGTTAGCCCAGAAGCACGCTTAGAGTTAGAAGAAAAATTTGCGACGTTGACAGCAGATGATGTTGTCGTTTTGTCGGGAAGCAAGCCCCCTTCACTGCCGGAAGATTATTACCAGCAGCTGATTGCGTTGGTTCAGAAAGCTGGCGCAACGTTTGTTATCGATACGACTGGACAGGAATTATTAACTTCTTTGAAATCAAATCCTTTGGTTGTGAAACCGAATCATCACGAACTGGCGGATATGTATGGCATGAAAGCTTCAGGTATGACGGATTTAATCCCTTATGGAAAGCAACTGGTCGCTGACGGTGCGCAGTATGCCATTGTTTCGATGGCTAGCGACGGAGCCTTGTTCTTTGACGGTAACGCGGTTTATCACGGCTGGTCTCCAAAAGGAACGGTTAAAAACTCCGTAGGCTCAGGGGACTCCATGATTGCCGGCTTTGTTGGAACGTATTTGAAAGAAAAAGACGCGTTAGCGGCTTTTCGTATGAGCTTAGCATGCGGAAGTGCGACGGCGTTCTCAGATGATTTGGCGAAAGCTACAGAAATTCAAGCATTATTACCAACTATTACCATTAAAAAATTGGAGGAAATCGCATGAAAATCAAAGATGTAATGCTGAAAGAATTAATGATTTTACCTTTAACAGCGGATTCGAAAGCCGGTGTTATTGAGGAAATGACGCAACGTTTGTTTGACAAAGGTGTTATTAATGACTTGGAACTATTCCGCGATGGCATTCACAATCGTGAAGCACAATCCTCAACGGGATTAGGTGACGGAATTGCGATGCCACATGCGAAAAATGCAGCAGTGACGCGCCCAGCAGTTGTTTTTGCAAAGAGCGAAGCAGGCGTGGATTATGATTCGTTGGATGGACAACCGGCACACCTCTTCTTTATGATTGCGGCTCCGGATAGCGCGAATGATGTGCATTTACAAGTATTGTCCGGTTTATCCCGTTTGTTGTTGGATCCGGCTTTACTGGGTAAATTGAAACAAGCTCAGACAGCGGAAGATGTGGAGGCTTTATTTGCCGCAGCGGAAGCAGCGAAGGATGCTGAGGAAGCGGCTGAAAATGAAACAGCAGCTACACCGGTAGATTCAGAGCGTCCATTCGTTGTTGCTGTGACAGCTTGCCCGACTGGTATCGCGCATACGTACATGGCCGAAGATGCTTTGAAGAAGAAAGCAGCTGAAATGGGTGTCGATATCAAAGTCGAAACGAACGGTTCAGACGGAACGAAAAACCGTTTGACGGCTGACGATATTGAACGTGCTTCGGCTGTTATCGCCGCAGTTGGTAAAAAAGTGGAAATGAACCGTTTCAAAGGTAAACGCGTTTTGGAACGTCCGGTTGCGGATGGCATCAAAAAAGCTGAAGAGTTGATTACGAAAGCTGTTAATCAAGAAGCACCGATTTACCAAGGTGACAAGGAAGCTGTTCAAGAAGAGAATTATGAAAAAACGTCTGGCTTGTCTTCGTTGTATAAAGACTTGATGAACGGGATTTCGCATATGCTTCCGTTTGTTGTCGGTGGCGGGATTATCTTGGCGATTTCCTTCTTATTTGAAAATTGGTTTGGGGATGAAAGTGCTGTGTTCTTGTCGTTGAATCAAACGGGTGCCGCGGCCTTCCAATTCTTGATTCCGATCTTAGCGGGTTATATTGCCTATAGTATTGCGGATCGTCCGGGACTTCTACCTGGTATGGCGGGCGGTTTCATGGCAGTACAAAGCAATGCTGGTTTCCTCGGTGGATTAATTGCCGGTTTCCTAGCAGGTTATGTGATGAATGCAGTCAAACGTGGACTTAGTGGTTTACCGAAATCATTAGCTGGTTTGAAAACGATCCTCTTGTTCCCTGTGTTTGGCTTGCTGTTTACTGGTTTAATTATGTACTTCTTCGTTGGTCCAGTATTCGCAACGATTAACAACGCGATGCTTGATTTCTTGGCTGGCCTTGGAACGGGTAATACGGTTCTCCTTGGTGCGGTACTTGGTGGCATGATGGCGATTGATATGGGTGGTCCATTTAACAAAGCGGCGTATGCCTTCTCAATCGGAATTTTTACAGATACAGGTGATGGCCGTTGGATGGCTGCGGTTATGGTCGGCGGGATGATTCCACCGATTGCGATTGCTTTGGCAACATTCTTATTCAAAAATAAATTCAACGCTGTTGAGCGTCAATCCGGTTTATCAAACTTGATTATGGGATTATCGTTCATCACAGAAGGTGCGATTCCATTTGCGGCCGCAGATCCTTTGCGCGTGATTGGTTCATCCATCGTTGGTTCTGCAATTGCCGGCGGTTTGACGCAATTCTGGAATACATCCATTCCAGCTCCTCATGGGGGAATATTCGTAGTCAGTCTGGGTGAGAACCGTTTGATGTTCTTAGTGGCTCTCCTGATTGGTTCAGTTATTTCAGCAGCCTTGCTTGGCTTGCTACGTAAACCTGCTACAGAAAGTGATGTAAAATTGAAAGCTTAATTAAATAAGTATGAAAGGTGCAAAGGTTGGTTCATTTGAACTGACCTTTGCACCTTTTTGATGTAAAGCGTGCAAGAGTACATGCTTTTTAGTTAACCTTTGCACGCTTTTAAGGCTAGGTCGGCAAGAGTTGTGTTTTTGGACCGAACCTTTGCCGGCCAACACTGATTTATGCATACAAAAACAGACATGGAAATATTTCCATGTCTGTTTTTTATTTATTCTGGTTGCAGCGTTAAGATTTTTGGGCCTTCACTTGTGATGGCAATTGTGTGCTCGAATTGGCAGCTTATTCCGCCATCTTGCGTGCGTGCTGTCCAACCATTTTTATCCATTTTAGATTTCCACGTTCCTGTATTCACCATGGGCTCGATTGTAATGGTCATGCCCTCTTTCAAGCGCAGACCTTTGCCTGGTAAACCGTAATGTGGAACTGCCGGACCTTCGTGCATCGTTGGGCCGATGCCGTGGCCGATAAAATCGCGGACAACTGAGAAACCTTCCGCTTCCACGTATGTTTGAATCGCGTGGCCGATATCGCCGATGCGGTTTCCAACTTTGGCTTGCTCAATTCCTAAGTACATTGCTTTTTTGGTTACTTCTTTCAAACGATCCACTGTTGGGCTCGATTCGCCGACAATATAGCTCCAACATGAGTCAGACATCGCACCATTATAGTTCACAACCGTGTCTACTTTGACCAAGTCACCATCTTTAAGAACTTCTTTAGTGCTTGGGAAACCGTGGCAAATAGCGTCGTTTACGCTGGTACAGGTTGCGAATTCATAGCCTTCAAACCCGATTTGTTCTGGGATTGCGCCTGCATCGCGAATTGCTTTTTCAACAAAATCATTAATGGCCATCGTTGTAATTCCCGGTTTGATAAAATCGCGTAGCGCAACATGAATGTTTGCCAGGATTTGACCAGACTCTGCCATTGCTTCGATTTCGCGTTGGGATTTTAGTGTAATCATTTGTATATTCCTCCATCATTTACAATCTTCATTAGTAAATTATACCATTTTTAACCCAAAAAACCTATTTACCTCCCCTGTCCAATTGGGCGTAAATAGGTTTAGTCCTGTGCTTGACAGGGTTTTGTTACAATTATTATAAGGAATTAAATGTGAGGATGCAAGGATATGTATTTGCCAATAAAAATCTGGTAAAGTAGAGTTAGTAATTCAGTATGAGGAGGACCTTCATGATACAACCTTTATTTATGCAACCTGTGCTTCAAGAAAAAATGTGGGGTGGTACGAAACTTCGCGATATTTACGGTTATTCTATCCCAAGTGATCACACGGGCGAGTGCTGGGCAATCAGTGCCCATCCGGATGGTATTGGAAAAATTGCAATTGGTACCTTTGCCGGTATGGGCTTGGATGAGTTGTACCAAGCGCATCCAGAGCTTTTTGGAAATCCGAGCTCCCCTGTTTTTCCACTTTTGACGAAAATTATTGACGCGGCGGACGCTTTGTCGGTTCAAGTGCATCCAGATGATGCATATGGAATGGAACACGAAGGTGAACTCGGCAAGACGGAATGCTGGTACATCATCGATGCAGATGAAGGTGCCGAGATCATTTACGGTCACAATGCCCTTTCCAAAGAAGAATTTGCGGAAATGGTTCAAGAAGGTAAATGGAGCGATTTATTACGCTATGTACCGGTTAAACGCGGCGATTTTTTCTTTGTGCCGAGTGGAACGATTCATGCGATTGGCGCGGGAATCACAATACTGGAAACGCAACAAAGCAGTAATACGACTTACCGTGTGTATGACTTTGACCGCGTGGAGCAAAACGGCCAAAAGCGTGATTTGCACATTCAAGAATCGATTGATGTAACGGCTTTTCCACATGTGGATGCAGTCAATCATTTCAAAGTTGACGGTATGGTTACAACGTTCATCGAGAGCGACTACTTCAATGTCTACAAATGGGATATTACTGAATCTTTCACTTATAGACAAACAGCTGCTTATACTTTGGTAAGTGTTTTGGAAGGCGAAGGCGTGTTGGAAGTTGCGGGCGATTCATATGCTATAATGAAGGGGATGCATTTCGTTTTACCGAACGGCATTGCGGATGTCAGGTTGGATGGAAACTTCGAAATGTTAGTTTCGACACCTGGTCCGAAAAGTTTATAAAATTAAGGGGATGAGTGAATGAGTTTACTGGATATTTTGACACAGAAGCTGGAGGAGAAAGAAGGACGGATTATTGAGATGCGTCGTTATTTACACGCGCATCCAGAATTGTCATTTGAAGAAGAAAAAACAGCGCAATACATTGCTGACTTCTACAAGGATGTTCCTGTGGATAAAGTTGAAACGAATTACGGCGGCGGCCATGGTGTAGTGGTAACGATTAAGGGTGCCCAACCTGGTAAGACGATTGCGATTCGTGCCGATTTTGACGCGTTGCCAATTACTGAGGAAACAGATGTCGCATTCAAATCGACGAATCCAGGCGTGATGCATGCTTGTGGTCATGATGGACACACTGCTTATATGCTTATTTTGGCGGAAACGTTGGCGGAACTGAAAAGTGAGTTGAAAGGTACGATTCGCGTGCTGCATCAACCTGCTGAAGAAGTCCCACCAGGTGGCGCATTGGGTATGATTAAAGCCGGTGCTCTTGAAGGCGTTGACCATATCTTTGGTATTCACGTCATGTCCAATATGGAAACAGGTAAAGTCTTCTACCGCGCGGGAAATACGCAAACTGGCCGTTCTTATTTCAAGTTGAAAGTGCAAGGTAAAGGTGGACATGGTTCCTCTCCACATACAGCGAATGATGCGATTGTTGCAGCAAGTTCATTTGTTATGAATGTTCAAACAATCGTTAGCCGCCACATTAACCCATTTGATACAGCAGTTGTAACGATTGGTTCATTTGACGGAAAAGGTTCATTTAACGTTATTAAAGATTCTGTTACGCTTGAAGGAGACGTGCGTACGATGTCTGATGAAAGTCGGACAATCGTTGAAGAGCAAGTTCGTCAATTTGCGGAAGGTTTGGAAACGTCATTCAAAGTTAAGAGTGAGTTGGAATACGCAAACGACTACCCTGTCTTGTATAACGATCCTGAAGTGACAGGATTGGTACAAGAAGCGTTGGAAGCAGCGGATTTCGCTGAGATTTTGGAAACAGCGCCGCAACCACCTTCAGAAGACTTTGCTTACTACTTAAAAGAAGTACCAGGTACATTCTTCTACGTCGGTGCAATGCCGGCAAATGGTGAGTGGTATCCACACCACCATCCAAAATTCGAAATTAACGAAGACAGCTTGTTAATATCTGCAAAAGCAATGGCAGCCGTTGTCGTTAAGTTCTGTGGATAAATTAGATAGAGTGGGAAAAAAGGCGTTTAGATCCGAATCACTGGAACGAATAAGCACAGGATGGACACAGGCCATCCGCGCATTATTTGTGAAGTGGACGTCGGATCTGCCTTTTTGAGCACGTTTACACCAAAGTTATTCGTTAATAGTAGAGGGGCCGGGAGTTCTTTCCCGGCCCCTCTACTATTTCTTCGTTGATTCGCGTTTTATTAACCGCGTCGCAATTGAGATATTCTGGGTTATCCCCACATTTCCTTCCATGCGTTCGACCAGTAAATTCAAACCGATGCTGCCGAGAGCCTCTGTATCTACTTGAATAGTGGATAAGGCGGGATAAACATAACGGGCAACGTTGCTGTCATTGAATCCAATCAGGCTAACCCGCTCCGGTACTTGAATATTCGCGTCTTGCAAACTCCGCATCGCGCCAATCGCGATGGCATCGTTGGCACAGAAGAAAAATGTTGGTAAGTTATCCCCATGTTCCGAAATTGCTTGGTTCATCAGTGCTTGTCCAGATGCTGTGGAAAAACTACCGGTGTAAAAGGCTGCTTCGTTATACTTGCCACTTTGCATAAGCGCTGCTTGAAATAGTAATTCGCGCGGATCATCCAGTACTTGCTTCTGATCCTGTGTTGTTTCTTTTCCACCGAGAAAACCAATCGTCTTGTATTTTGCAGCTTCTGCCATTACTTGTTGAATAGCGTAATTAAAATCAACCGTCACACTGTCGGCTTGATTGCTCATTTGATTTGAATCGATAAAGACTAACGGCTTCTCAAATTTTTTAAGTTGTGTCACTTGGCCGTCACTAAACTTACCGATGGCACAAATACCCGCAATATCTTCTTCGAGTTCAGTCGGAATCTGTTGATAAAGGGTTGTGATAACTAAATTTTTCTTTTTGCCATGTTCTTCCATCGCCAGACGAATCGCTTGGTAATAGATGTCATCCAGTTCTTCCTGCTGGCTGTACCAATGGATAAGTAAAATTTTACGGTTGGGAAGTTTCCGGACGGCTTTTTTATAGTCCAGACTTTCAGCAATCTGCCATATTTTTTGACGGGTTTCATCCCCGACTGATAATGTTTCGTCTTCATTTAAAACACGTGAAACGGTCGCCGTTGAAACGTTGGCTAATTCCGCTATATCCTTTAAGGTTGCGATGACTATCCCCTCCTAGGTAAAGTATTTACTAATGTTTTTAGTATACGATTTTATGGCGAAAAAAGCGACCCCAAGTGGAGTCGCTTTTGTGCATTATTCTTCTGTTTTTGGACGGCGTGCGCCCTTGTTCTTTTGGGAACGGGTACGGTTTTTCTTCTTCGCTTTTTTAGGTGCTTCCGGAAGAGGTGTCCGATTCGTTTCTTGCCTTACGCCTTTTTCCTTCTTCACTTTTTCTTTCATCTTTGGCTGTGGCGCATCTGGAACTGTTTCGGGACGTTCATCCACCAACTGCCCTTTGAAAATAAACCATTCGGTCGTTTCGCTTGGACGCGGACCCAGCTTACGCAGGTCACGAATTCCGCGTTCATTTACTAATGATAAAACGCGGCCCTCTTTGCCCATGCGGCCGGTACGTCCGGAACGGTGTTGATACACTTCTTGAGAAAGCGGCAAATCATAGTTGATGACATATGGTAAATCGGGAATATCAATTCCACGTGTTGATACATCGGTAGTCAATAGGAAGACCGCCTCGCCTTTCTTGAAGGCCTCTAAAGCATCTTTACGTTGACTTGTACCATAATCGCTATGAAGCATGCGTACTTTCACGTTTTCAAACTGCATTTTCTCAGCGAGGTAATCCAGTTCTTGTACAGAGTTCACAAAGACAAGGGCCTGCATGCCCTTCACATTTCCCAAACGACGCAGTACTTCTGCGCGTTTGCGGTTATCCGCCAGTACATAGCCGTGCTCAGTTTGATCGGTACTTGCATCGGCTGTATCAATAATAGCCGGTTGTGTATTGAACCAACGCGACACTTCACGTAAGTTTTCGCTATCCGTTGCGGAATAGAATGCCATTTGTCTTTGTCCTGGCATTTTTTTGATGAATTCACGCAAGTTATCCATGTGCTCGGGTTGTAATAAGTAGTCCGCTTCATCCAAGACTACCGTTTTAACCGTGTGGAGTTTTAATTTACGTTGGTTCGCTAGTTCTAACATACGGCCTGGCGTTCCGACTACAACTTCTGGTTTTAATTTTAAATTTTCGATTTGACGTTTTACGCTGGCGCCGCCGATTAGCGTTTGTACTTTCACATCGCGCAAGGATGCCCACTCTTCTAGAACTCGCCCAACTTGGACGCCCAGTTCTTGAGATGGTGTCAAAACGACTAGTTGCAATTCGCTCGACGTTTTTATTTTTTCTAAAAGTGGTAAAGCGTACGCTAACGTTTTTCCCGTTCCTGTCGGTGATAATCCAACAATATCTTCACCAGCTAGGAGCGGTTCAAACGAACGTTCCTGGATGGGTGTTGGGAGCTGGAAGCGCATGGACCGCCAGTGTCTTTGGAAACTGGGGTTCATTTTTTCAATCATCATAATTTATTCCTCTTTCATTCATCTGCGGTAAAAGTAATCCCTGCATTTTTACGTAATTTTTCTGACCAATATGCGACTTGACGGCTCAATTGGCGCCATTCTTCATATTTTTCAGTAGTGTGTACTATTTCTTTGTGGAAGGCCAAGGCTTCATCCAACATCAAATGTGCGGATGGTTTCTTTGCCAAATTGAAAGTCTCGCCCGTTCCGGTATTTTCCAGGATGATTTCGGTCGTTCCGGTCAATTCATCCAAAATTAAGGTTTGCTTTCCGCTATGAACTTCGGACGGCGCATGCAAATTATAGTTTTTAGAAATATGCATTGTCACATCGAAAGTGGGATAACGGAATAAAATCGTTCCCGAACCGTCGACGTTGGTTGCAATTTTACGCGCGTTATAGGTTGCTGATTCGGGCTCTCCAAACCAAGCAAGCGCTGCGTACAGTGTATAGACTCCCAAGTCCATCAACGCCCCGCCAGAGAATCGTGGTGAGAAAATATTCGGCTCTTCGCCGGCAACAACTTGGTCATAACGACTGGAATATTTCCCATAATAAAGAATGGCATTGTCGACTTTTTCAAGTTTCGTAATTTCATTTTTTATGATATGGAAATTCGGATCGTGAAGGTGACGGGCAGCCTCGAACAATAGAACGCCATTTTCGTCCGCGGCTTTATTGGCTGCGTCCCATTCTTTCAAGTTCGAAAAAGCTGGTTTTTCAACGATGACGTGCTTTTTATTCGCCATAGCAAGCATAGCTTGATCGAAATGCAGACTATTTGGGGAGGCAATATAAATGACATCCAACTCTGGACTCGCCATAAATGCTTCCAAGTCATCGAAAAACATATCCACTCCGTATGCTTTACCAAAATCCTCTGCTTTCGATAACACGCGGCTATAAACGGCTTTCAGCTTATACCCCTCTGTCAGACTTAATGCCTTGGCAAACTCGTGGGAAATCATACTCGTTCCTATAAAACCTACAGCTAACATCGAACTCCTCCATTCAAATCGGTAGTAGTTCTATTTTACTATACTTTGAAGGCTTTCGATACTAAAACAGAAAAGAGGAGCGTGTAAAGCAACCGCGAAAACGCAGCTCCTCCTTCTACTTTGTCTGGGTAGGTGTTGTTTTAGCGTCTTGATCCATGACGCTTGTTTTGATTTTTATCGCTAGGTTTGCGCGTATTGGTTTTTTTGTCGATGTTATTGATGATATCAATTTCTTCGTCTGTCAGTGAGAAATCGAAAAGATCTAAATTTTCGACCATACGTTCATCGTGACTCGTCTTTGGAATCGGCACCACGCCACGTTCCAAGCACCATTTTAATGCAATTTGCGCCGATGTTTTGTCGTGTTTATTTCCAATACCGGCTAATTTTTTATCGCTATTCACTTTTCCCGCGCCGAGCGGACTATAGCCCATCGTCACAATATTATTCTGGTCGTTGTATGCATCCAAATCTGCATTCATATTATCCGGGTTAACCGGGATTTGGTTTACCGCCGGGCGAACTTTTCCTTCTTTAATAATTTCAGCTAATTCCCCGCGATTGAAGTTTGAAACACCAATACTGTTCACACGACCTGAAGCTTGAATTTCTTCCAAAGCGCGCCAAGTCGCCAAATTGACGCCTTCTTCCGAACTCGGCCAGTGAATCAAATAGAGATCGACATAATCCAATCCTAGACGCTCATACGTTTGATTGAAAGCTTCCGTCGCCTGTTCGAAGCCCATATCTGATTTCCAAACTTTCGACACGATGAAAAGTTCATTTCGAGAAATTCCCGCGTTGATTGCTTTTTGAATCCCCCGTCCGACCCCTTCTTCGTTGTCATATATTTTTGCAGTATCGATAAGGCGGTACCCTTTCATAATAGCGTTAAATACAACTTCTTCAGCGTCACGATTGGCAATTCCCGACGTCCCAAAACCAATAATCGGAATCGTATACCCGTCATTCAAAGGCAGCCGTTCCGTTATTTGTTGCTTAACCATATGCTACACCCTTTCAATCGTTTTCTTTATTCTACCTTTGAAGTTGAAATAAAGAAAGCGTTTACCTGTTTGTGCGGGGATAGTTTGGGCGTTAGTGCACAGGTCGTCCTTTCTTGCTCGACCTTTGCACCTTTTCAAGCCTAAGCGTGCATAAGTCATGCCTTTTCGACCGACCTTTGCACTCTTTTGAGTCTAGGCGTGCATAAGTCACGCCTTTTCGACCGACCTTTGCACTCTTTTGAGTCTAGGTGTGCATAAGTCACGCCTTTTCGACCGACCTTTGCACTCTTTTGAGTCTAGGCGTGCATAAGTCACGCCTTTTCGACCGACCTTTGCCGACGGAGCACATTCGGTCGGCAAAGGTTGAACAATTTTAAGTCACTTTTGCCGACACATGGTATGAAACTAAAAAACCACTCTCACGAGTGGTTTTCCAAGGTTGCGATAATGAGTTCCGGGCGATTATTGATTCGGAATGGGAAATGTGATGGTCCAAGACCGCGGCTGATGACCAAATGTTTGGTCGGATCTGTTTCCAACGCCCATACACCTGCTGTATATTTCGGCAGACGTCCCTGCCCCGGTGCGAATAAACCGCCGATACCCGGAATGCGAATTTGGCCGCCGTGCGCGTGGCCGGAAAAAACAACATCTGGGGCTTTACTAGCGTCGGCGTGGTACTTCTTAAATAGTTCCGGACGATGCGCCAATAACAGGCGGGTTTGACCGGCCCAGTCCGGACGAATAGTCATTTTCGCCAAGAAATCTTTTTGAACTTTTCCAAATGGTGACGGTTCAGGAACACCCATCACAACAACCGGTTTTCGTCCGGACAACATCACGGAATAAGCGGTGTTATCTAAATAAGTTACGCCGGTTCCTTGATAGATATGCGTGTGATTTTTGACTTTATTGTCATGATTTCCTTCAACCGCATATGTTGGAGCAATATCCGGGAGACGTTTTAGGAAGGCATGCGCTTCTGCTGTCCGCTCTGGTTCAGCCGCATCCATCTGGTCCCCACTTAGGAAAATTAAATCCGGTTGCTCTTTCTTCAACGTTTTAATCAAAGCGTCCAAATTAATTTTAGTATAGGGGAAATGTAAATCAGAAAGATGGGCAATCTTCAGCCCTTCATTTTCGGGAGCTAGTTTCTTAATCGGTACCGCATACCGACTCACTTGAAACTTCGTATTTTGCACATACAAATACGCGGCGGTTCCTGCTGTTAATAGTGCTGTATTAATGAGGGTTTTTTTATTATTCATTGCGCGTTCCTCCTTCGAAATAGGGCTTTATTATGATATACTACAACTATCTAAAAATTTTGTTAAATATCGGAATATAAACCGAAAGGAGCTAGGATATGGAAGTATTTATCGACAAACTAAAAGAAGTTTTGCAATCGGTTTTGCCGATCACAATTCTCGTCATTATTCTCCATTTTACCATCGCGCCTCTGCCGGGAATAGAGTTTTCCCGCTTTTTGTTTGGTGCTTTACTAATTATTATGGGGCTCGCCGTTTTCTTATTCGGAGTGGATATTGGAATTACCTCGATTGGGAATTATCTTGGAAAAGAAATCGCTCGAAGCAACAGCCTAAAACTTGTTTTGGTGATGGGATTGATTCTTGGGTTTTTCATCTCAATCGCAGAACCTGACTTAATTATTTTAGCAAATCAAGTCAGTGAAGTCACGGATGGGGCTATCCCCAGTACTGTTTTACTCGTCGTTGTTTCAGTGGGAATTGCATTTATGATGACAATCGGCTTGTTTCGCATTGTTTACCGCTATCCTCTACGAAATATCTTCTTCGTCATCTATACTTTAATCTTTTTATTAGCTATATTCAGTTCAAACGACTTATTCGCAATAGCATTCGATGCATCCGGATCGACAACCGGTGCCTTAACGGTTCCTTTTATGTTGGCCTTAGCTACGGGTGTAGCCTCTCTGAATCACGATTCAAAGTCAGCAGAAATCGACAGTTTCGGCCTTGTTGGCGTCGCATCGAGTGGAGCTATTTTGAGCGTATTGATTCTCGGCCTGTTTACCGGTGATAGTGGGATTACGGGCACCTTATCCGTCGACGTCGGCGCCTACACTTCTTGGGTGGTTCCATTCACGGATACATTGCCGCATATGGCACTCGAAACCGTCCTATCTATTGCCCCCATCTTAATTATTTTTGTTTGTTACAACCTTTTCGTTGCAAAACGTAAAATGCAAACAGCCGACTTTAAACGCGCGATGTTGGGATTACTTTACTTATATGTCGGCCTGGTACTCTTCTTAACCGGCGTAAACGCAGGATTTCTAAATGTCGGCCGTCAATTAGGCATGACGATTGCAGGCATGGATAGCAAATGGCCGGTGTTATTCATTGGGCTGCTGTTGGGGCTTGTGGTTATTTTGGCAGAACCAGCCGTTTACGTGCTCACCCATCAAATTGAAGACGTGACAAACGGTTCGGTTAAACGGAGTGTCGTCCTTGTCTTCTTATCCGTTGGTGTGGGCTTGGCCGTTCTTTTATCAGTTGTTCGCGTTTTAGTCCCGGAAATTTTATTATGGCATTATTTGGTTCCCGGTTATATTATCGCCCTTGTCTTGGCATTCCGCGTTCCGAATTTATTCGTCGGAATGGCGTTCGATGCAGGAGGTGTCGCGTCCGGACCGATGACGGCAACATTTATTTTGGCCTTTATTCAAGGTGTGGCCGATATTACACCGCATTCAAATGTTCTTTTAGATGGATTCGGGATGATTGCAATGGTTGCAATGATGCCAATTCTTTCGTTACAATTACTGGGAGCAATTTATCAACAGCGTTCCAAAAAGGAAGGTATCTAGTATGACAAATCAAACCTATTATGACCTCATCGTTGTCATTGTAAACCTTGGCAAAGCCAGCCGCGTTTTAGCTGAGGCTAAAAAAATTGGCATCACTGGTGGAACGATTTCACTGGCGCATGGTACAGTGAACAGCAGTCTGTTACGAAAATTAGGACTTTCTGAGATTCGTAAAGAAGTTTTATTGATGGTCAGTCAACGAAAACATACTGTCTTAACAATCAATCACATTACCGATACGTTTCATTTAGAGGAGCCGAATCGCGGGATTATTTTCTCAACGCCTCTTTCTACTGTTGTGGGAACACATAATCAACTTAGTGATCTTCATGACACAGATCCGGTTTCAGATCCGACACATGAAATGTTCGTGACGATTGTCCCTGAAGGGGATGGTGATACAGTCGTTGAAGTTGTTCGTCAGGGTGGTGGCGCCGGCGGGACGATTATCCCGGCTTACGGTGCGTTTGCCGAAACAGTTACACGCGTTTTCGGAATTGAAATAAATTCTGAAAAAGATATTGTGATTAACTTGGTTGATAAACAAGCGGCTAATCAAATCGAAGAGGAACTAACGCGTAACATTCAGTTTCAAGATAGCGATTCTGGAATTATGTTCAGTGTCGACGCGCAGAATGTTCGCGGCATTTACATCAAGTAGTCCACATGAATAGACTTCGGAACTGTTCTCATTTTGAGAGCAGTTTTTTTGAGCTATACGTTAACCTATAGAACAGGGTTATAAACTGTTGCATTATTTCTCATTAAATGTTAGTTTAGTATTAATTAAGCATAAAGGAGCGAACAGATTTGAAAATGAAATTTGGTTTGGTTACGGCTTTATCTGCGCTAGTATTGGCAGCTTGTGGGGGAAATACAGTAGGAGATAGTGAAGAAACTGCGTGGGATGCTATTGAAGAAAAAGGAAAAATAACTGTTGCAACATCTGGCACTTTATTTCCAAGTTCATACTACGGTGACGACAATGTCTTAACCGGATATGAAGTTGAAATCATGAAAGCAATCGGTGAAAAATTGGATGTTGACGTTGAGTTTATGGAAATGGGTGTCGATGGTATTTTGACATCTGTACAAAGTGGGCAAGCCGATATGGCAGCAAACGGCTTCGATATCACAGATGCTCGTAAAGAAGATTACCTTTTCTCTGAGCCGTATAAATATTCCTTTGGTGGCTTGGTTGTCCGTGCAAGCGACAACTCCGGGATCGAATCATTTGAAGATTGGGATGGCAAAAAAGCTGCTGGTGGCGCGACGACTACTTACATGGGAATCGCTCGTTCATTAGGCGCAGAACCAGTTACTTACGATAACGCGACAAATGATATTTTCTTCCGTGATGTTGCAAGCGGCCGTACGGATTTCATTCCAAATGACTACTACATTTCAAATACAGCTGTTCAATTCTTTGCTGACCTAGGTGTTAAAATGCACGATTTAAAATACAATCCATCTGAGCAAGCGATTGTATTAAGTAATGATGATAACTCGGTAAAAGAAAAAGTTGACGAAGCTTTGGCGGAGTTACGTGAAGAAGGCGTATTGAGCGAACTTTCTGCAGAATTCTTCGGTGGCGAGGATGTTACTGAACCTTTAGAAAACGTGGATGAATTACCAGTATTCGAACCTGAGGACTAGGCGATGAATATTTCGGAGATAAAATGGGAATATATTTTCAATATTGAATTAGCAATTGAGAATTTTGGCTACGTTTTGTCTGGTATTGGTTATACGTTATTAATTTCCGGATTAGGCTTTTTATTGGGGTTAGTATGGGGGTTTATTTTATCCCTCATGCGCATTTCTGAAAATAAGATTTTAAGCCGCTTGGCGACTATTTATATTTCATTTATGCGTGGAACCCCGACTCTGGTTTTGCTGTTTATTCTCTATTTTGGCTTCCCGTTTATCGGTGTTTATTTTAATGCGGTGACGGCTGCGGTTATTGGCTTTACGTTGAGTTCAGCTGCCTACATCGCGGAAATTATTCGTTCCGCGCTAAATGCAATCGATAAAGGACAGTGGGAAGCGGCCATGTCGCTTGGACTATCACGACAAAAAGTTTTATGGAAAATCATTGTGCCGCAAGCTCTACGGATTGCGGTCCCCCACTGTCGAATGTCATTCTTGATTTGGTTAAGAGTTCTTCGTTGGCAGCAATGATAACCGTACCGGATATTTTCCAAAATGCCAAAATTGTTGGTGGCCGGGAAAACGACTATATGACTGTTTATATTATGGTTGCCTTGATTTATTGGGGTATTTGTTCAGGATATGAGGTTCTTCAACGGAAACTTGAAAAAGAATTTGGTTCTTACTGATATTTTGGTTATAATGGTAGATGTAATAAAAATCGTTGGTTTTTGTTACCTCACACGAAAGAGGCCCGGGATTTTTCCCTGGCCTCTTTTTTACGTTCATTTAACTATTTTCGCGTTCCAACTTCAGCAAGTATTCTTTCGCATCCATTCCGCCACCATAACCGACTAATTTGCCGCTTATTCCAATAACGCGGTGGCACGGTGTGATAATCGAAATGGGATTACGATTATTGGCGCCGCCGACTGCACGCACTGCTTTGGGATTGTTGACAGCCACAGCGATATCTTTATACGAAACTGTTTGGCCATAGGGAATGGCTCGTAGTGCTTCCCAAACAGATTCTTGAAATGGCGTGCCCGCAGTATCCAGTGGTAAATCGAAGTCTTTCGATGCTCCGGAAAAATAGGCTTCTAACTGCTTCTTTGCTTCGATTAAAAGTGGTGACTCATTCATTTCCGGGATGGTGTCTCCCTCTTTAAACCGATCCACATACGTAATTCCGCGTTCACTTGCACCGATTAAATACATGCCGATTGGTGAATCCATGGTCGTAAAATACATCCTTTTCCTCCTCGTCTAACTTGTCTACTAGCCTTAGCTTTTAGGCGATTGTTTCCAGTCTAATTTCACATCAGCCCCGTCGAAGACAATACGCATCATTGCGCCTTTGTGAAACGGGGTGCGCACACCGGTTAATTCATGGACCCACATACTCATAAACGGTTCATGACCCACACATGCTACCCGAAAGTTAGGTTTCATTTTCAACGCGTTCAAACACGCTTCTAGATTCCCGTCGGCTAGAAACACCTTTTCAGCATACGTTGGGAGTTCCAGTTCTGTAGTGAAAAGCGCGGCTGTCTGCTTTGCACGTGTCAAAGGACTGGTCCAAACTTCCAACCCTTCTGTAGCAATTTGTGATTGGATGGTTTGCAAAAAAGTCGTAAATTCTGCTCGGCCCTTTTCTGTCAACGGACGATAAAAGTCATTTTTGTTTGGCTCGGCGCTTCCCGCCTTGCCATGGCGAATCAAAAGCAATTCTCCTTTCATCTGCGCGTCCTCCTTTTTCGTCCATTATACAATATCTTACTGGTATTGCACGGCCTTGGTCTTCCCTACTTTCAGATAGTTCTTTCGAAGAACCCTATAAATCCGCTGCTTCGAAAACGAACCGTCACACCACTGATAAATGCGTGCAGTGGTCAACGGAACCTCAGGAAAGAGCAACAGAAATTCCTCACTGTGCCGTTTGATTGTTTCTTCTGCGTCTTCAATCCCACCGCAACTTTCACAAAAAGTGGTCTGTGCTTCAACGTACGTATTGAAAGAATAACACTCTTGGCAGACAACTCCCGGCCTCAAAATATGAAAATCATAACTTGGTAAAATCGTTTCCTGTAACAAATCATTCGGTGCAATCTGAAAAAACGCAAAGTTCTCTTGGGTCAATTCTACACGGTGCATCAGTGATTCTCTTATCCGACTCTTCTTATAATTATTCATGGCATTCCCTCCCGATTTTTTGTCTCTACATATAGATAAGCAAAAAATCCCGGAAACCATTTTTTTCTTTGGAAAATTTTGGCCTGTTTTTGGTTGATTTTGGGAAATAAGGGCGAAAAAAGACGCTTCGTCCCGAAACGCTTCACAAATGTTTGATTCATGAAGTGTAAACGGGACTGAACGCCTTTTTTACTCTTTTAAGCTAAATTAATGGTCTTCCATTTTCCAGAACGGAAGCGCAGACGAATTAAAATCCACCTTACGAATTGGTCAATCGCAATGGCTAGCCATGCTCCGATTAGACCTAATCCGAAGAAACGGACAAAGATGTTTGCCAGAACGACACGGATGCCGAGTACGCCGATAAATGTCGAAACTAATGGGAAACGCGTATCCCCCGCTCCGCGTAACGAGCCCGCCACAATTAACTGGTTCGCTTGGAATGGTTGGATTAAAGCTGCAACACGTAAAGCAGCGGACGCACTTTCAATAATGGCGGAATCACCCGAATAGAGTCCCACGAGCATTTCGGCAAATAAGAACATAATAATTCCCACTATCACGCCACTGGTACTCCCCATCATCGAGCTGTTATGGGCATATTTTTCCGCGTCATCGGGTTGCTTTGCCCCCAACGCTTTACCAACTAAGGCGGACGCCGAAATACCGAACGCTTGGCCGATAACGAAAGATAAGGATAAGATGCTCATACCAATTTGGTGTGCCGCAAAAACGACTGTTCCTAATCCCGATACAACCTGAACGAACAGGATGATTCCGGTTCGCATGACGAGCTGCTCAATCGCAGACGGCAAGCCGATTGTTACCAAGTTTTTCAATGTCCGTTTCGAGAAATTGAACTTGTTCTTGAATGAGAAACGTAAATCACTTTTCCCTGACATTAAATAACGAACCATTAAAATGCTGGCGGTGAAGTTGGCTAAAGTTGTCGAAATGGCAGCCCCAGCAATCCGTAATTCCGGAAAGCCAAACAATCCATAAATTAATACCGCATTTCCAATTACGTTCATAAAGTTTACGCGAATGTTAATATTCATTGGGACTTTCGTTTCTCCAATACCACGAAGTGACCCGGTAACCGCAAAGTTGAACGATTGGAACAAGTAACTCACACAAATAATTCGGAAATATTTTTCACCAATCGCAATAGTCGCTGGTTCAGCCCCCATGAAAGCCATGATGTCATTGGCATAGATGAATGCGAGAATCGCAAGCGGCAGCGCTAAACTCATACTGATGATCAGAACATGTTTCGTCACATTTTCCATCTGATCCTTTTTTCCGGCTCCGAAATACCGGGCAATAATCGCCGTTCCACCCACATTGAGCGCTTGGACCACCGATAATCCGAGAAAGAGCGGCTGATTCGTGACACCGACCGAAGCTACTGCCGCAGCCGCGTAATTCGTATCCGTAATATTCCCGAGCATCATCATGTCAATCATCCCAAATACCGAACTCAATATTAACTCGATTAAAACCGGCCACGCGATATTCATAATCGCGATGTTAATGGGATTCTTAAACTTAAACTTATTCCTTATACCTTCCGACATTTATCTATACACATTCCTTCTCTTTTGATTTGAAAACTCTACTATCCATTGTACGCTAAATCTATTAATTATCAAAAATCATGTTCTAATAGGACTTCGGAGTAGGGGCTTAAGTCTTTTCGAACCGAATTGGGAAATGATTACCACTTCATTGCACACTTCCATACCAAACTGGGGAATGAGTACCAATTCATTGCACACTTCCAAGCTAAAACAAAAAGCAACTCACCGGAGTAAGTTGCTTTTTGTATCAAGTGCTTATAAATTACTATCATCCACAGCAGAAAGTTCTGCGTCAATGGCTTTGATGACGTCTGTTAATGAGCCTTCTTCAAATGGGGATTTTAAGTTCGCTAATTTTACGAGTTCAAGGAAGCTCTTCGTTCCGCCGACCTCACAAATTGCCAAGTAATCTTCCCAAGCATTTTCGTCTTTATCAATAATTGCACGTTTCCAGAATTGGAAGGCCAATACTTGCGCCAATGTGTAATCGATATAGTAGAAAGGCGTATCGAAAATGTGACCTTGACGGTACCACAATGTTCCTTGTTCCAAAAATGCATTCTCAGAGTAATCTTTTTGCGGGTTATACATTTTTTCAAGTTTGCGCCAAGTTGCTTTACGCTCTGCCGGAGTCATTTCTGGATTTTCGTATACTTCATGTTGGAAGTGATCCACCAAAACACCGTATGGCAAGAATTGCAACGCACCACCTAAGTGGCTGAATTTATATTTCTCTGTTTCTTCTTTGAAAAATAGTTCCATCCAAGGATAGGTAAAGAACTCCATACTCATCGAGTGAATTTCAGCACTTTCGCTTGTTGGGAAAACAAGTTCCGGTTGTTTAATCCAACGTGATTGGAAAACTTGGAACGCATGGCCCGCTTCGTGTGTTAACACATCAATGTCTCCACTTGTACCGTTAAAGTTTGCGAAAATAAACGGTGAATCATAGCCAGGAATAAACGTACAATAACCCCCACTTTGTTTGCCGTCTTTTGTTTCCAAATCCAGCAAGTCACGGTCATACATGTAATCGATAAATGTCCCTGTTTCTTTGGAAAGTTCATGGTACATCTTTTTACCCATTTCCATGATATAGGCTTCGTCTCCCTTTGGCGTTGCGTTGCCATCAAGGAATTCCAAGTTCAAATCGTAATAATTCATATGTGAAACACCGATGCGCTTCGCTTGGCGCTCATACAACTTTTGAGCAACCGGAACAACATCATTCAACACGTTTTCACGGTAGGTTTGAACCATTTCGCGGTTGTAATCGTAGCGTTGCATACGAATATAACCCAGTTCAACAAAATCTTTAAAGCCTAATTTCTTGGCAATCTCATCACGCAATTTTACCAGTTGGTCGTAAATGTCATCGATTTTTGCTTCGTTTTCCTCAAAGAATGAGAAGTACGCTTCGGATGCCGCTTTACGCACACTGCGATCTGTGGATTGTTGGTAAGGCCCCAAGCCAGATAGATTCAACGTTTTACCATCAAATTCGATTTGGGCACCGGCAATTAATTTATCATAAGCGCTAGCTAATTCATTTTCTTTTTGTAATAGTTCAATGACTTCCGGGCTGAATGCCTTCAATTCGTACTCTGCCATTTTGAAGTATTGCTTTGGCAAAACTTGCTCGAGTTCCATCCGGTAAGGTGTTTTTAAAAGCGCGTGGTAGTACAATGTATTAATTTCCGTAAACAACGGACCATACTCATCCCAATATTCTTGCTCTGCTTGATAGAATGCGTCTTTTGTATTGATGGAGTGACGAATGTAAGCCAAGTTCGCTTGCTTGTCCGTTTCGTTCAGTAATCCATTCATCAACATGACCGCCGCCACTGCGATGTCCGCATCTTCAGCATTCTTCAACTGTTCGATTGCTTCAGTCGCCTCAGCTTTGTACGTCGTATAATCCGGACGCTTGTATTCGTATTCAGAAAATTTTAATTCCAAATGAAGTCACCTACTTTATTTTTATTAGATTTATTATACCACTGTTTTCAAGTTTCAATACAACTCAAAAGTCCCATCTTCACGATAATAAAACTCACTCATCTGCTCTGATTCAAACACTTCTAGCATGCCTTCAAAATCTTCCGCAAGTTGATAGTTGTTTAAGTCTTCGCGATTAATCCAAAACACTTCGCCTTCGTCTGAACTTTCTAGTTCTCCCGTGTAAGCCGTCGCTTGATAAAATAAAACGACATAACGCGCATCTTTCTCATCTTGAAACTGTTTGATTCCACACAAGTGGGGATTCATGATTGTCAGACCCGTTTCTTCTTTTACTTCCCGAATAACAGAGGCGACAAACGATTCGTTCTTCTCAACTTTTCCACCCGGAAAGGTCAAGCCTGGCCAATCTTTCGATTTTCGATCTTGAACGAGTATGCGACCCGCATCATCAAAAAGCATACACATATTTGTAAATACCGCACATTCACTTTTACTCATCTTATCCCCCATACAAATGATACTGAATCTTGAACCGTGATGTCTTCAGGTTCTATTTCGGGCATAGCAGCTTCCATCATTACCCGGCTGTCACGTTGATAATGTGTAGGCGAATGAAAATAAATATCTTTCCAACTGTAGTCAATCGTTAACAGCTCTCCCAACTCGGCTCCCGCTGCGCGTGCTAAAATAGTTGCTTTCTGACGGGCGTTCTCAGTTGCATAAAGTAAAAGTTGTTCACTGACAGCTGTTTGATCTTTGACTGTGAACGCAATCGTTATTTCTGGATAAATTTTTGTTTTTGCAAGAGCGGTTAGAACTTTAGAAAGGTGCGCCGTATCATAAGCGAAGGCCAATTTTAAGTTATGTTGACATTTGTAGCCGACGAAGCGCCTTTTGTAATCATTGTTTTTGTCACGATAATTTTCATAGTGGGTATCGATATGGAAATGAGTCGTTTTTAGATCTTTTTCGCCAAATCCAATCGAGTGAACAGCTTCATTCATAGCAGTAATGGCAGTCGCCGCTAGTTGCATCGTTTTTTCATAGTCAGTATCGATGGTTTCAAGTGCCAAAGTAATAACAATCTGATCGGGTTTCACGCTGGCTTGGCCAACGCCGGTAATGGTAATCGTGCGATTCATAAGATACCTCCATTTTGAAATAGTTTGTTATAATGATTATATCAAAGAACTGAGAGGAAGAGATAGATGGGATTATTAGTTGATGGTCAATGGCACGATCGATGGTATGACACAAAGAGCACGGGTGGTCGTTTTGTTCGAAAAGATTCGCAATTTCGCAGTTGGATTACACCGGATGGTAGCGCAGGTCCGACGGGTGAAGCAGGTTTTAAAGCAGAAGCTGGCCGGTATCATCTATATATTTCCTTGGCATGTCCTTGGGCGAGCCGGGTCATGATTATGCGTAGCATTAAAGGGTTAAAGGATATGATTTCCGTATCCATCGTGAACCCTTTAATGGTCGAAAATGGTTGGACGTTTGAACCGGACGAAGGGGTTGTGGCTGACCCAATCTTGGATGCGGATTATATGCATCAAGTGTACACGCATGCAGATCCTCATTATTCCGGACGTGTAACGGTTCCGGTATTGTACGACAAACAAACGAAGAAAATCGTTAATAATGAGTCTTCAGAAATTATGCGCATGTTAAACACAGCCTTCGACGAGATTGGTGCTTTACCAGGTGATTACTCTCCGGAAGAGTTGCTGCCGGAGATTGATGCAATTAACAAAAAAGTATATGACAATGTGAATAACGGTGTGTATAAATCCGGTTTTGCAACTGACCAAGCTGTTTATGAAGAAGAAGTCAAAAATGTTTTCACAACCTTGGATGAGCTGGAAGCTTTATTGGCGGAACAGCCTTACTTGGTTGGCGACAAAATAACGGAAGCAGACTGGCGTTTATTTACAACCTTGATTCGTTTCGACAGTGTCTATTACGGCCATTTCAAATGTAACATCCGTAATTTGACGGATTATCCGAACTTGTGGCGTTATACGAAAGAATTGTATAACTACCCAGGTGTGGCGGAAACGGTTGACTTCAAGCATATTAAAGAACACTATTACCGCAGTCACAAAACGATTAATCCGAATGGAATTGTGCCATTTGGACCAGAGTTGGATTTGACTATTTAAATACAGAAAAGCTTCGGAATGGGTTTAATCATTCCGAAGCTTTTTTATTCGTCGTCTTCGTCGGTTTCAAATGCGGGATCGCCTTCGTGGGTTTCTTTGCCCAAAAACGCTTGAAGCATCCAAATATTTTTATCGATTGCGTCTTTGTAACCAATTAAGGTGTCTTCGAGTACAAACTGCCCTGCTTCTCCGGCCATATTAATAGTATGAGTCGTCAAATCAAGTGTGACCCGGTAGTCATCGACCAGATTTTCAACCATACGCTCTGCGGAAAGATATTTGTCCGCGCCGTCTTCTTTCAAGGAGCTGTATTTTAAGTATTTTTCGGTTGTGGAAATGGGTTTGTGCCCGTTCGCCAGTAACACTTCAGCCAGCTTATCGAACCATTCCTCATTTTCGTCGTAAAGATCTTCAAACTTTTCGTGGAGCGCAAAGAAATGTGGTCCTTTTACATACCAGTGATATTGATGCAACTTCACATGCATTGTATGAATATTGGCCAAAATATGATTCGTCATGGCAGCTGCTGTTGGTTTGTGGAGATGGTCATGCTCTTCCTGCTTCAACTCTTCTTCATATTTTTCTTGCGGTGTTTTGTTTGTCGGCATCGCTATTCCTCCTTTAATGTAACTGCTTACAGTGTCATTACACGCTAATTGGTTGTGTTAAGCAGAATAAAGTTTATCGGCTTCTTCCAGGGATTTATAAACGGCTTCGTATGTGCCGCAGACATCTTTCGGGATGGTATAGTTGTTGGTTACTTCGCGTAACTTTTCAAATTCGGAATCGAGATTGGGTTTGTCAGCTCCGGCTGCTTTTACCTTTACTTCAACTTGTGTATATAATTCACGCACATCAAAGGCTTCGGGATGATTTTTTCCGTGCGCACGTGTGATTGCTGTGGTGTAGAGGTCTAGTTTTTCATGGTTCGTGTTGATATAGTCATTAACTGTTGTCATTTCGGTCCCTCCTGGTTTATGCAGTTTTCACTTTTGATTTAATAACTGGGTACCCCAAGTTTTCAATCGCACTTTCGATCTCTTCGATTTTTAGAGTCGCTTCATCGAAATCGGTTTTAACTTTGCTGGAGTTGAACATCACTTTAACGGAATCCTGATCCACACCATTCAAACTTTTTACCGCATTTTCAATTTTTTGCATACATGACGGACAGCCCAATGCTTCTAGTTGGATTGTTGCTTTTGACATAATAGAATCGCTCCCTTTTCTTTTGTTAACTCTATTATAGGACGCGTTCCGTTTAGAAAAATTGACGGTGGTCAAGTTTGCGTGGAATTGTGCCGGAAATGGCGAGTAATAAATTATGGATGAACAAAAATAGAGTGCGAAAAAAGGCGTTCAGAAACGGCTCACTGGACTGGAAAAGCGTAAGATGGCTGCAAGCCATCGCGCATTCTCCGGGAAGTGACGCCGTTTCTGCCTTTTTGAGCATGTTTGTGCGACAATTATTCGCAAATAAAAAAGGGCAGGAGTTATTTCCCAGTTCCTGAATCATTCATGAATTGGAAGCTACTCGGATTTTGCCAGTAGTCTTTTGTGCGTAGAATCGATTAGGATGGCACCGACTGGAGCAGTCACTAAAATCGCAATGACGGCAACAGTCAGCATAATTTCGCCACCCGGGATGCCCATCGCCAACGGAATCCCCCCGATTGCGGCTTGCACGGTGGCTTTTGGCATATACGCAATCGCGGTAAATACTCTTTCATCGCGTGTGAGTTCTGTTTTCCATAGGCTGATAAAAACGCCGGCCACTCGGAAAACCAGCGCGCCTCCAATTAGCAAAATAGCTGCGAGCCCCGCTTTTGTCGCGTAGGATATATTGACCGTTGCACCAACGAGTACAAATAAAAGCACCTCAGCTCCGACCCACATTTTCGAAAATTTGCGGGAAAGGCGATTGGAAACTTTCGGCATGCGTTGTTGGAGCACAACGCCCAATGCCATGACGGCCAATAATCCCGAGAACCCGACAGTCCCTTCCAATACCTGTTCCAAACTGACCAGCAAAAACGCAACCGACAAAAGAATGCCTACTTTTGTTGTGTCGCGCATGTGCAAACGCGAAAATAACTTTGTGAGCAATAAGCCACATAACGCGCCTACAAGAATACCCGTCCCGATTGCAATGGGAACGGTTAGAATAGCAATCGGGCGCACGCTGCCACCCATTGCCAAGCTCGTAAACGCGGTGAACAGAACGATTACGTAGACATCATCAACAGAAGCGCCGGCCAACACCATTTGCGGAATGCTCTTTTTCACGCCATATCCTTTTTGCATCAACCCAAGCATTTTCGGAACCACGACTGCAGGCGATACCGCCGCAATGATCGTTCCCAAAACCGCTGCTTGTAAAATGTTGAAGCCCAATAACCGGGGTGCCAACAAAATTGTCCCGAGTATTTCCAAAGTTGCGGGAACAAAGCACAACAGCAACGCTGGCCGCCCGACTTGTTTCAAATCATTTAGATTCAGGCTTAATCCTGCACGCGTTAAAATAATAATCAAGGCGATTTGTCGCAAATCCGCCGAAATACTCAACAATGAACCGGTAATGACATTTCCTACATACGGACCTAGCACAATCCCCGTCAGCAACATGCCGATTAAACGCGGCAGCCCGAATACTTCAAATATTTTCCCAAGCAAGCTCCCTACTAAGAAAATAACTGCCAATGAAAATAACATTTTATCCAATCTCCTTTTATCGCAAGAATAAGCCAAAAAAAAGCTGATAATCCCTACGATGTTTAATCGTAGAAGTCATCAGCTTAGAATATATAAGCGGTTCTGGCTTGCGCCATGGGAGACATTCATTCCCGTCACATCCATTTTATTCCTTTACACGCGGCTTGTCAATTTACCGCCAAAACTTTGTCGCATCAGTCTTATCGACAATATTGAATGCAATGATTTCTTTCAGCAATTCAAATACAACTGGCTCGTCCCAGCTAATCCGGAAAATATTATCGGTGTGACTGTAGCCTGCTTTTTTAATTTGTTCACTAAAGCGTTTTATACCCGCCACTTCCGGCGAAACAGCAATGTGTTTTTTCGAAACACTGAACCCAATAATGTATGTCCCATGATCGGAGAACATCGGCTGGTTCCATTTTACAATCGGCTCTAACTGCGGAAACTCTTGGTGGACCCCTTTTAGGATTTGCGCGAGTTTATCACGGTTTTCCGGGTTTTCGATTCCATTTAAAAATTCATCAAATTGATTCATAATCTATTACCCCTTTTCTTAATTGGATGGCGAATTGCACTCAAATCAAGTTCATAGTCTGTGGTCTCTAAATAGGTATGCAACACTTCGACTGTTGCCGGTTCATCGTCATAGGGACCACGATGCAAAATTTGCGCTGTCAGCCTTTCTGTCAGAACCAACATTTCTGCCTTCGAAACAGCACGTTTCTTTTTCTGAGCAACCGTTTCTTTTGCCCATTCGAACACTTCCTGCGTTACAAAATCCGACAAACGAATGAGTGAAACCCACGCGAGACGGTCTTTTGCTGTGTAATTCATGTCCGCAGATCCGTCCGCCAACCACCACAATCCCTCAAGTGGCAGTACAACATATTCGAAATATCCCGGGATTGCGCCGCCATTTTTGTGACTCATGCGAATGGTGTATGCAATAGCATATGACAGCGTAATTGCTTCCGCATACTCGCCATTTTCCGCATTTGGATCTCCTTTTCCATGCACAGCGATGTACGGAATTTCAGGTACAGAAACGATGGTCGGGATTTTTTTGCTTGATACAAATCCTTATATTCCTTTTTGAAGTCAAATACCATCCTTTAAACTCCTTTTCGGATTAAATAGTTACTTTCCCTCTAAACCCACGAGCACTGTAATACGAATCCACCCCATTGTGATAGGTAAAAACCGTGTCGTAGCGACGGTCGCAGAAAATCGCGCCACCTTTGCTGCGGATGTTTGCAGGTGTTTTCACCCAACTGGAAGTTTTCAAATCAAATTCTTCATACGTTTGTAAATCCCGGTACTCTGCTTCGGTCAGCATCTCAATGCCGATCTCCGTAGCCAGCGTCATTGCATCTGTTTCAGGTTTATTTTTTTTGCGTTTTTCCCACGCTTCTCGGTCGTAGCAAACACTGCGGCGACCAGACGGCGTTTCTTTTGAACAGTCGACAAAAGTAAATGTAGTGCCCACAATGTCCGGTTCACCACCCGTTGCTTCCATTGCGATTAAGACTTTGATTGCGTTAGGATTCGCATCCAAACGTTCTAGAACGTCCTCCCAGTTCAATCCTTCGTGGCGATGTTTATTTTCTTCAAAGCGAACACGTAGCGTTTCGCGAATCGTTTCTTTCTCCATCGTACATTCCTCATTTCTTAATCCATTTGCGTACTATCTGCTCTTATTTTACATCATATTACAGGTTTCGGCAGGTATATAGTTCTAATGAAAATATGTTTTCACACAATTTTCTTCTATTTGTAGAATCTGTTAGCGATGATGACGACTAATCCAAACAACATTCTAGTCACACCCGGCTTCAATTTGATATGATAGCGTTGAGGTGAAGACCGTGAAAATGACTGTTCGCAAACGCGTACTAGGAACGCTTCCGATAATGGAAGTCGTTGCGCATGAAAATAGAAATAAAAAATTACCGCTCATCGTTTATTATCATGGCTGGCAATCTTCAAAGGAAATGAATCTAACCCAAGCACGCTACTTGGCGCGTGAAGGTTTCCGGGTGTTATTGCCCGATGCAATGAGTCATGGCGACCGCAAGCAGCCCGTTTCTAAAATTCCTTCTCTGACTTTTTGGCAGAGTATTCAATCCAACTTATTCGAGTTCGGATTTATACTGGATCATTTCAGGAAAATCGGTGTGGTTGGTGACGTCATTGGTGTCGGCGGAACGTCCATGGGCGGGATGACGACGTGTGCCCTTTTAACGCATCATCCGGAAATTAAAGCAGCGGCGTGTGTGATGGGTTCGCCCAAACCTGTTGCTTATAAAGAACGCATCAAGTATTTCGCAAAGGAATACGATCGTTATTTGCCGGAGGACTACGACGAATTAGTAAATTGGATTCCGTCTTATGATTTGTCGCTTCGCCCAGAAACATTGGCGGGTCGGCCGTTGTTCATTTGGCATGGGACTGAGGATACGGTTGTGCCGTATGATCACGTGGCTGAGTTTATGGAAGAGCAGAAAGATACGCCAAACATTACTTTTGTGGATGAGGATGAAGTGCATTTGGTGCGTACCCATACAATGGAAAAAGTAACCGATTTTTTCGTAAAAGAATTGTTGGAGAAATAAATTAAAAAATCGCGATGATGCAATCAGAAGGTTGATTGTGCCATCGCGATTTTTTTGTATGAAAAGCGCTCATTCGAATTGGATATACCGTTTAAGCAAGTCTTTTCTCGTTGAGTAATAACTTTTAGCGATTCGCACGGACTTCGTCCACCAAACTTTGAATGGATGCAATTCCCAGCTCATCCATGCGCTGCTCTAATTTTCCGATAATTTTTGGGCAGATTAATGGGTCATTGAAGTTGGCAGTTCCAATCGCTACGGCAGTCGCGCCTGCCATGATCATCTCAAAAACGTCATCGACTGTGGACACGCCGCCCATTCCGATTATCGGAATCGACACGGCACGCGACACTTGGTAAATCATCCGAATTGCAATCGGCTTTACTCCGATACCGGATAACCCGCCGGTTAGATTTCCAAGAATTGGTTTACGCGTCGTGACGTCGATTGCCATTCCCGTAATCGTATTAATCATAGAGATAGCGTCCGCACCGGCAGCTTCAACGGCTTGCGCAATCGCGACGATATCAGTCACGTTCGGCGTTAATTTCACATAAATCGGTAAATGCGTGACGGCTTTACAGGCAGCGGTCAGACGCGCCGCGACTTCTGGATCGGTTCCAAATGCGACGCCGCCCTCTTTTACGTTCGGGCAAGAAATGTTCAATTCAATGGCCTTTACGTTTGGCGCCTCCGACATACGGCGGCACACTTCCACATATTCTTCCTCAGTAGAGCCGGCCACGTTGGCGATAATCGGCACATTAAATTGTGCCAGGTATGTATATTTTTCGCTCAAAATAGCTTCCAGACCAGGATTTTTTAATCCTACTGCATTTAATAATCCATTCGTGGTGCGAATGACGCGTGGCTGCGGATTACCAACGCGCTCAGTCAACGTCGCACTTTTAGCAATCACCGCACCCAAGACACCTAAATCAAATCGTCCTCCGAAATTTTCACCAAAACCAAAACAGCCCGATGCCGGCATAATTGGATTTTTTAACTCTAATCCGGGTAAAGAAACAGCTAAACGATTCATTTTTCCACCTCATCCTTTTCATTATTCCAAACTATTGCTCCGTTGTAGAGTGTGAGCGCACACATGCCATAAACCGTTTTACCGTTAAAAGGTGTATTGGATGATTTCGACCGGTAATCTTCTTTCGCGATTGTATACGGTGTGTCTAAATCAAATACAGCCAAATCTGCCACACTGCCGACGCGTAATTCTGCTTGACGCAATTGAAACAGACGAGCAGGTATTTTACTCATACGGTCAATCAAAAATTCCAAACTAAAAACGCCTGGCTTCACAAACTGTGTATACAGTAAGGCAAAAGCTGTCTCCAAGCCAACAATACCAAAGGGTGCGTTCATAAAACCGCCACTTTTCTCGTCTTCGGTATGCGGTGCATGATCGGTCGCAATGATGTCGATCGTTCCATCCAGAAACCCTTCCAATAGTGCGCGTTGATCTTCTTCGCTGCGTAACGGCGGGTTCATTTTGTAATTGGCATCGTCGCTTGGAATGTGGCCTTCATTCAGTAACAGATGGTGTGGAGAAACTTCTGCAGTGACATTCACGCCTTGCATTTTCCCAGAACGGATAGCCGCAACAGAATCTTTCGCCGACACATGACACACATGGTAGTGAACGCCGGTTTCTTTCGCCAAATGAATATCCCGGGCAATCTGAGAACTCTCAACAATGCCCATAATTCCAGGGAGTCCCAATTCTTTACTCTTAAAGCCTTCATGCATCACCCCATCGAAAAGTAAACTGTTATCTTCAGTATGGGCCACAATCGGCCGGTTGTATTTCGCCGCTTGAACCATGGCTAAAAACATAGTACCTGCGTCTTGCACACCTACGCCATCATTCGTGTACGCAAAAGCTTCAACTTCATTCATACGAACAAGTTCCTCACTCGTCAAACCGTAAGTAATGGGGGCATACGGCTCCACATTGATACAAGCATCCCGGTCAATCAATGACCGTACCGCTGCCATTTTTTCTTTTGTATCCGGAATCGGATTTGTATTCGGCATCGCGCACACAGTTGTATAGCCGCCTCTCGCAGCTGCTTGTGTGCCGGTTCGAATCGTTTCTTTGTCGGTAAATCCTGGCTCACGGAAATGCACATGGACATCTACCAATCCCGGCGTTACCAACTTTTCGTGCAATTCGATTTCTTTATCGCCCGTTAGATTCTTGCCGATTTCCGTGATTATTCCCTTTTCAATCGCAATGTCAATCCGTTCCAACTCGTTTTCTTTCACAATTCTTTGGCCATTTTTTAGTACGATTCTCATTCGTAACGCCCCTCCAATACCCATTCTAAAATTGCGATGCGTGCATAGACACCGTTACTCATTTGTTGAACAATCCGACTTTTCTCACATTCGACCAGTTCGCTATCCAATTCGACGTCGCGATTGACGGGTGCGGGATGCATAATAATAGCGTGCTCTTTCATCGTTTCGTAGCGTGCGCGGTTGAGTCCGTATTTTTCATGATAAGAAACTTTAGAAAAACGTTCGAGTTCTTCCGTTTCGTGGCGCTCGAGCTGTACCCGCAGCATCATCACGACGTCTGCTTCTTTTATCGCTTCATCCATTGTCATGTACGTTCCGTAACGTTCGAACGACGGGTTAAAGTAAGCCGGCGGGCCGGAAAAAATTACATGCGCACCCAGTTGATTGAGGAGCGTCATATTGCTCATCGCCACGCGTGAATGGACGATATCGCCGATAATCGCGACTTTAACACCTTGGAAAGTACCAAACTCTTCGTAAATGGTCAGCATATCCAAGAGGGATTGTGAGGGATGTTGCCCATTTCCACTGCCTGCATTTACGATTTGAATTTTTAAGTTAATCAGTTGATCCATGTAATTGCTGTCGGGGTGGCGGATAATCGCAACATCAACCCCTACTGCTTGCATTGTCAAAACTGAATCATACAGACTCTCGCCTTTACTGACAGAAGAACTGCCCACATCGAAATTAAAAGGTGTCATGCCAATTTTGTGTTCGGCCATTTCAAAGCTATGTTTCGTTCGGGTGCTGTTTTCAAAAAACATATTTACAACAGTAGCATCGCTCTTGAAGGAGTCGGTCCCTGCTTTGAATGCACGTGCTCTCTCAAGTAAATGCATAATTTCCTGATTATTGAACTGTTCTACTGATAAAAAATTTCTCATCGCTGTCCTCCAAAATTCGGCTTTGAAATTAAAAAATACGCCCGATCCAGAGACCAGGCGCACCTAAAGAAGGTGATTTCGCTTCTGGTCTCTCTGTCCCAATTTAAGTGATTTTCACAAATATATTTTATTCAATTAAAACGGCATCTTCTCCGTCCCGTTCTTGTACATGTACCCTGACACGTTCCTTGCGAGAAGTCGGAATGTTTTTCCCGATATAGTCTGGACGAATCGGTAGTTCCCGGTGACCCCGATCGACCAAGACAGCCAGTGAAATCTCAGCCGGCCTACCACGGTCAATGCACGCATCCAGTGCGGCACGAATCGAACGACCGGTATATAAAACATCATCCACTAAGATTACTTTTTTATTCGTTAAGTCCTTTTCAGGAGCGGGTTCAGGTTTATCCCCTTCCCAATCATCACGGTAAGGCTTGATATCCAGACCTTTGACTGCAACAGGTCCTTCTATTTGTGCAATTCGCTCAGCAATCCGCTTGGCTAAATAAACCCCGCGCGTCTCAATTCCCAGCAGTAAGATATTTTCAACGCCCTTGTTTCTTTCGACAATTTCGTAAGATAGACGCGTCAAAGCGCGCAGCATTTCCTTATCATTCATGATTACCTTAGCCATGTTTTTCCTCCCGTGCCATTTGATAAAAATAAAAAGGCCTCTTCTTTTTGATTGCGCGCAAAAAGAAGAGGCCTCATAAAAAGTATGATTCCATAAATAGGTGCCTTCTTCGTCTCTCTGGACGCCAGTTAAAGGTTCAATTACTCAAAGTATACCGAAGAAAAAATTTAATGCAAGTCTCATTTTTTTAAAAACGCAGTCAACGTCGCCAACTCGGAATCAGTCAAATACCGTGTGGGAATAATATGAGCAGAAACGGAACTATTATAAAGAATCAGCAAATCTTTTTTTTGTTTGATTTCTTTAATAGCTGTTTTGTCAATTATTTCCGTGGTATCCTGACCGGAAATCGTGATTTTATCGCCCGCAATTTCCAGGGTTTTATCCCCAAATACAGACGTATTATCACCTTCGCGCGCCATTTTCACCACATTCTTTCGAATACTCTTTTTGTATAAACGGGGATAGATTACAAACCAACCAACGGCGTACAAAACAGCAACGACTACCCAATAAAGGGCAGGCTGTTTCAGTACTTGTGTTCCCACTAAAAAAATAACCACTGCCATGAGAAGCGGCAAATACAAACGCAACATCTGGAACTGCTTCCGAAGGCTTGCGGACTCCTCAATATGATACAGATTAAACTGAATATAATCTTCTTCCGTAATCGTATAGCGTATTTCCATAACTTTCCTCCTGATACGTTTCTTTAATTAATAATTTCTGCGACCCGTTTCTGTAATTCAGGTACTACTTTTTCGACAAACCACGGATTGGCTTTCAACCATCGGCCATTAAGCGGGGATGGGTGTACAATCGGGAAATAGGCTGGTAAATATTCTTCGTAGTGTGCAACTGTTTCTGTCAAAGTGCGGTACTTCGTATCTTTTAAATAGTATTTCTGAGCGTAATTACCAATTAAAATAACGAGTTCAATCTGTGGTAATGCAGCTAGAATTAAAGGCAACCATTTTGGTCCGAACTCTTTGCGTGGCGGTAAATCCCCCGACTTCCCTTTTCCTGGATAATAAAAATCCATTGGTAACACTGCAAATAAGTCCGATTCATAAAATAACGCATCGGAAACGCCCATCCACTCGCGAAGACGGACTCCACTTTGATCATTCCAAAATTTCTTGGTCGTTTGTGCTTTGATTCCCGGTGCTTGGCCAATAATAGCAATTTTAGCATTTTTTGGTGCTGAAAAGAGCGGCTCAATCCCGCGCTCTGTAAAAGATAAATTTTCCGGATCTTTCATGATTGCTTCTTTAAAGTCCTCATAAATCGTAGCCATCCTTATCACTCCTCATTTACTATTTTATCGTAAAGACAGAGGGATGTAGAATAATATGGATTTAAAAAACACCCCCGCTCACTTGTGCTTGGCGCATAAATGAACGAAGATGCTCTGTTTTACTTGTTATTAATGGTTTTGGGATGCGCCAGACACACTATCTGTCGCTTCGATTGTCTCAACTGGATTGGTTTGAGAAGCACTGGAAACACTATCTGTTGTGCTGTCATTTGCAGTCGCACTAGAAACGCTGTCTGTTTTACTTCCCACAAGTTCTTGACCAGTTTGTTGGAGGTACCAATCAATCGTTGGTTTCAAGTCATGAATGTATTCGTTGATACCAATATAGTTGCCTTCATAATCGCGAATGGCTTGGTAGTTATGTACCACATATTTGTCCGGGCCATGTGTCGGTACATTTACGCTGATACACTCTGATGCACCGGAACGTAATTGTTGGATAACCCACTGAACACTGCCATGTTTGCTTTCTGGGTGACACTTCGCCAACGGGTTACCCGCTTGCCCAGGTGTACGAGAAGCCAACATTTCTTCGGCTGGTTTCATATGGTTATAGTATAAAAATTGGTTGTTGCTGTCCGCAAATGTCAATTCCATTGGCATGGAGTTCAAAAAGTGGTTTAACTGATCGACTGTCAAAACACCGCGGTCCAACTTCACATAGTCATTTCCTTCTGCAGCATTTACTTTCTCTGCTGCCTGCTCTACCCAATCTTCCGCATACATATCAACGCCTTCAATTGTTGTATCAATTTTACCAGTAGCGAATAAGTCTTCCGGTGCTGCAACTGGTTTTGCCGGTCTTTCCAATTCATTGATAATAGTGACATAACGACCAAACTTATCAAGCATCTCGCCTAGGAATTTAACTGTTCCGGGGTCCTTGATATTGTTATTCTCGTCAAAAGCTTCTTTTGCTTCGCCTAAGAGGAATTCATTACCTGGGAAAACATATGCTCCCACACCAGGTGCTTCCAAAATTTGACGCAAGTGTAATTGTGATCTGGAGGTTCCTTGATCATACCAAGAGGCTCCCACAATCATAACAGGCTTTTTATCCAAGGGATGGATTTTAAAGGACAACCATTCAATGATGCTGTTCAGTGCGGGTGTAATCGTGCGGTTATGTTCCGGTGTCGCAATAATAACGCCATCTGCCGCCATGATTTTTTTATTGAACTTTTGGATTTCCGGACTATTTGTTTGATCGTCGCTTTGGTTAAAAAGCGGTATATCCGTAATTTCCAAGACTTCCATTTCAAAACTCTTTTTATATGTTTTTGCAATAAATTCTAGTAAAAGGCGGTTATAAGAGAAAGCCGCATTTGAACCTACTATACCAATTAATTTCATCGTTTTATTTCTCCTTCTCTATTTCTTGTCCCAAGAAAAGTTTTCAGCTTCTTTGATGTTAGCAGCGTGAGCGGTCATTAGTTGACTAGTGATAGAAATAAAGAATAAGAAGTCATCGAAAATACGATCCAACTGTTCTACTTTCTCTGCATCAACCAATTGATTATTTTCATCAAATGCTTGTAAGGAATAGCCCAACAAGAATTCGGAACTCGGCATAATACGTGCTTTTAGTTCAGGTGAGTCCAGGATTTGACGCAAGTGTTGTTGTGCACGGGATGATCCCAACTTTCCGTAAGAGGCACCCGTAATCATTACAGCTTTGTCAACGAATGGATAGATTCCGTATGATAACCATGCAAGTGCATTAGAAAGAGCCGCAGTAATTGTATGGTCGTATTCAGGGGTACTGATAATAACTCCGTCAGCTGCTTCGATTTTAGCCGCAACTTCTTTAACGATTGCCGGTAATTCTTTTGTATCCGGCTTATCAAATAGAGGGAAATCTTTAATTTCAACCAATTCAATTTCAGCCAAGTGATCGAAGTGTTGGCTCATATATTGTAATAATTGACGGTTTGTAGATTTGTCTGAGTTTGTACCTACTAATCCGATTAATTTTTTCATTTTTAATATATTCCTTCCTGACGCATGCGTCTTAAACTAACTTTTCTTTCAGACCGCTCGTGATCAAAACGTGGCCTGTCTGTGTAATAATCAACCCTTCAATACCAGGCAATTGTTCGATTTGCTCCAATATATAGGGAATCGGTTTGCCGAACAATCGCGTTGTCCAAATCTCACCATCAACGGATTGAGTAGAAACAATGGTCAAACTGGCCATGTCTGTCTCGACCGGATAGCCCGTTTCTGGATTCAAAATATGGTGATACGATTGGCTTTCTTTTTTGAGATGACGTTCATAAACACCGGACGTCACCACAGACTGGTTCGAAACTTTGAGAACAACTTGCGAGTCGCCCCGTTTTTTGGTTGGATTCTGAATACCGATACGCCAATTCCCATCTTCTCGGCGCGGTGCTGGGCCAATCACAACCAGATTCCCACCTAAATTGATTAAGCCAGAAGTGACCGCTTCTGCTCGCAAATAATCAATAACCCGGTCAGCAATATACCCTTTAGCCAAAGCCCCTAAGTCAATCTTCATTCCAGGCTTGATTAAGTAAATGCTCTGGGTTTTCGGATCCAAAATAATATTCTCCGGATTCGTGATTTCCAGCAGTTGCTGAATTTCTACGTCATCAGGGACACGTGCATCTGAAAAGCCAATGCGCCAAGTCTGAACCAACGGGCCAATGGCAATATTTAAAAGACTGCCGGCCTCACAACTGTGCTTTTTACCAATTTGTACTAATTCGAACAAGTCTGGATGTACAGCGACAGGCTGAATACCCGCTGCTTGGTTGACTTGTCCCAATTCGGATCCGGAATCGTTTGCACTAAAACGTTGCTCGTACATTTTTAACATCTTCTCGACGTTACTAATGATTGCTTTGGCGTTCTCATGCACAACCGAGACTTCGATAACGGTTCCCATCAAGTGGATTATTTTGCTCTCTTGCAACATTTGCACCATCACTGCCCATCACTATATGTAAATGATACGTTCTTTCCCGTATCACTGTATTTATTTTTTGGTGGTTTTATTGTGTTTTTATTCACATATAAATGTAAATAAAAAACAACTTTTCCCACAGCACAAATAATACCATGAAAAAGTTGTCGTTACAATTCACAATTTGAAAATTGTGAAATTTCATTCAATTGGAAATTCTAGAATCATATCGTACCATTCACTTCCGCCATGCGTGGATTGGGAGACTCCTATGTTATTAAATCCAAAGCCTGTGTAATAAGGAAGTAATTGCTCTTTACAAGTTAAAATAACGCCCTTACGACCTTTATCCTTGGCATCAGCAATGAGATGGTGCAACAACTTCGCAGCAATTCCTTGTTTCTGAAAAGACGGAATAACCGCTAATCCGAAAATCGCTTGATAAAGGCCTTCTGGGTTATGTAAGGCTGTATTGGCAAACATGTCGTCACTAATCACACGTTCATTCGTGACATTACCATTTACAAAGCCAATGATTTCACCCATATGTTCCGCTACAAAGAAACTTTCCGAAAACGCGGCAATCCGTTCATTAAGAGCAGCTTTTGGTGCCGCCTCTGCTTGGGGAAAACAAGTTGCTTCTACTAACGTCACCACGTCTAAATCTGACGCAGAGACATTGCGAATTAAAATTTGAGCTTCTGTCATCGGTATCAACATCCCCTTTTCTTTTATAACTAAAGTACTTCTTTTACTCTGCCAACAATGCCATCTTCCAGCATAACCTTGATGCCATGGGGATGATTCGGGGATTTCGTCAATAATTTTGCAACGATTCCCTCTGTTAATTTCCCGGTGCGCTGATCTTGCTTTTGTACAACACTTACTTTTGCACCGATTTTGATATTACTTCTTAATTTTCCGTCCACTCTGTTCAACCCCTTCTTTTCTTATTATAGCCTGTTCCTAGTCGCGTGCCAAACGGTGGGATTGTGAAAAAATTAGAATAAGGTACAATGGGAGAGACCCAATTGGGAAAAAGTTACTGGAGGTAGTGTGAATGAGCGGTTTACCAAATTGTCCTGAGTGTGGCAGTGATTTGACATATACAGATGGAACGGTGATGATTTGTCCAATGTGTGCGCACGAATGGACAGAAGCAGATCAAGCAGCAGCTTTAGAAGCACAAATCGTCCGTGATGCAAACGGAAGTGAGCTAAGTGATGGTGACAACGTTTCCGTCATCCGCGATATTAAGCTTAAAGGTGCAAATAAACTTAAACAAGGTACGCGAGGCGCAAACATCCGTATTTTAGCAGATCCGGTTGATGGACATGATATTGAATGTACCATTGAAGGTTCCGGACGTATGTACTTAAAGTCTGAACTTGTAAAGAAAATATAATCTTTTTAAAAATGCGATAAGAGAAATCTTTTATCGCGTTTTTTATTTTATATAATGTGATACAATGAACAAAAGAGATATGAGAGGATGAACTATTATGCCGCAATCAATCCTAACCATTTGTAATTACGAAACGAAAATAGCTCCTGGTGCCTATTTCCATTTGAAGACAGACTGGTTCGAAAGTGATGAAGAAATTCAAACTATCATTATCGACCAAAACCATGTTTTTTCAAAATTACTTTCTTTGTATCCGAAGAACTTTGTCATGTATCTCGAACAAGACCCTGAAGGCAGTATTTATCGCACCAACTATCCACTCTTTATCCGCGAAGGAAATGATTTCTTTGAAGTAGATTGGGAAAAGAAAAAATAAATAGCATTGTCCCCGTAATAAACTGCCCCCTGTCAAGTAAACAGGTAAATAAACAAAATCATTTGTGCCATGTATGCTAATTGTCATGCATGGTATTTTTTGACTCTTCGTGAAACGGGCATCATTGCCCGGTTATGTCTCATAGTGGGGAATGATTCGGGCACCATTGCACAGTTATCTCCCATAGTGGGGAATGTTTCGGGCATCATTGCCCAGTTATGTCCCGTAGTGGGGAATGTTTCGGGTATCATTGCCCAGTTATCTCCCATAGTGGGGAATGTTTCGGGTATCATTGCCTGGTTATGTCTCAAAGTGGGGAATGATGCGGCCATCATTGCACAGGTATCTCCCATAGTGAGGAATGATTCGGGTATCATTGCCCAGTTATGTCCTAAAATGGGGAATGATGAGCAATTCATTCGTTAATAGTAGAGGGGCCAGGAGTTACTTCCCGGCCCCTCTAATATTTATTAAACAACTTCTATTTTTGTGATTGATTGGAGTGGAATTACTCGTGAACCTGGCTCGATTTGTAGTTTTTTTGAAACAGCTGACACCCAAGTATCAGCTTTTTTCATTAAGTTAAATCATTTGAATATCAGCTACCCAAGCGAGTGCTTCGAGATAAATAGTCATCAACTCTGCATCTTGCTTTTCTTGTTCACTATTTTCATTTTTTTCTCTCTCAATCAAATGATCCAACGTTTGTTTCATTTGATTATCTCCGCCTAATAGTGTGGTACGAACAGATTCTTTCAAAGGTAACTCAGCTACCACATCTACCATCTTACGATTCATTAAAACATCAATTTCAGAAAACATACCTGCCAAGAAATAATCTTCTTTCTCCGCGTCTTTTCCTTCGTTAATTGCAACCAGTTCCATCATTTTGGCTCGAATCAAACAATTTTTAATCAGTTCTTTGTTCTCTATCATTTGGAAATCTTTCAACATAATAATATAAATCCATTTCCGCATCTCTAAAAGGCCTAATTGCACCATTGCCCGCTTAACAGATGTGATTTTATGGCGTTTACCAATCAGAACGGAGTTGGCCAAACGCAGTAACTTATAAGAAAGACCTAGATCCGTCGCAATAACTTCTCTTATTTCTTCAAAATCAGGCTCCGTATGATGAAGTAATTCTAATATCCGGATTAAGTTTATATTTAAATAGGAAACTTCTTTACTCTTAATCATCATCGGTTTGCTGAAAAAATAACCTTGGAAATAGTCATACCCCATATCCATCGCATCTTGAAACTGTTCACGCGTTTCTACTTTTTCAGCGATAAATTTTATTTTGTGTCGATATTTATCTATTACCATTTTTTGGACTGCTCTATTCATATTGTTGAATTCTATTTTTATCATGTCCGCAACATCCACCAAGGGTAAATGTCTCTGTGAGAAGACAAAATCGTCCAATACAATCGTATAACCGCTTTTTCTCAAGCTTTTAACAGCTTCCAGAAGCTCATCTGTTACTTCAACGGTTTCTAAGATTTCTATAAATACGGTGTCGCGAGGTAAAAGTTTTGGTATTTCATCAATTAACATATCATCTGAGAAATTAATAAAGGCCCGCGTCCTTTCAGTTAATTCTGAAAAATGCATCGTTAAAAAAGCATTATTTATTAATTCAGCTGTTGCTTGAGTATCATCCAAACCTTCATAAAAGTTGTTCATGCTTCTCCGATACAATAATTCATATCCAAAAATTGCTAGTTTTCTATCAAAAATAGGCTGCCTCGCTATATAAACATCCAAAAAAATCTCCGCCCTTGTCTGATTTTTCTATATCATACTCCTCTATATTTTAGCTGATATACCTGGTCCTGTATACACCGTTTCGTTAAACGTTACCAAACAAAAAATTGGATAAAATCCTTTGTATCTTGAATCGTTTCATGTGCTTTCCAAGTAACGTATTTCGCAACAGCTTCGTCGGAACTATAGGAAACCCATTTACATCGAGTTCAAATGGGAAAAACGCCGACCAACTGATTGTAAAACTATTTACATCGAGTTCGACTGGTAAAAACGCCGACTAACTGATTGTAAAACTGTTTACATCGAGTTCAAATGGAAAATCCGGCGTCCAACTGATTGTAAAACTGTTTACATCGAGTTCGACTGGGAAATCCGCCAACCAACTGATTGTAAAACTGTTTACATCGAGTTCAAATGGTAAAAACGCCGACCAACTGATTGTAAAACTGTTTACATCGAGTTCAAATGGAAAATCCGGCGTCCAACTGATTGTAAAGCTATTTTTCGGTTCATTCGTTTCTATTTTAACGTCGCAAAAAAGACTCCGAAACTCATAATCGCGTTTCGAAGTCTTTCATTTGTCTTATAACTTTCTTTTACCGGTAATCAGTTGGTAAACAAAGATAATTCCGGCAATGATTAGTAGGAAGTGGATAAGTGCTCCTCCGATTTCTAAAACGAGACCAATCAACCACAGAGCTACTAATACTACGATAATCGTCCATAATAAATTTCCCATCATTTTCACGCCTCTCTCTATTAGATTAGATATACTTCATCCTTTTCTTTTATTATAGAGATTTTTAAGGCTGTTACCAAACCATATGCTTTTGTTCTTCTCGTTTCCTATAGACGTTTATAGTCAAACGTGCCAATACCTGGGATTGTATAAACATGTAAATACCCCGCTTCAATTAGTAATTCCGCTGCTAACTGGCTTTTGAATCCCTTTTGACAATACAATACAAGCGGGGTTTCTTTTTCCAGGTTAAGCTGACTCATCGTCTCCAAGGGGGCTGAGACACTGTTGGGAAGATGGCTTTCTTGATACTCTTCCTGAGAGCGGACATCCAGTAATTGAGCTTTTTTATGTTCTTCGAAAAGTGCAGTCGCTTGATCTGGGGTCAGGGCATTTACTATTGTATTTTCCCTTTTCATTCTTGGGTTTCGCTTTGTAGTATCAATCATTCGTAATAAAATCACGGCAGCCTCGGCATGCGTTAACGGGCCGGTTACGTCGAAATGAGTCGGTTTGACAGGATCGATAATCCCTTTTACATAGACTTGCGAAATATGCTGGACGCAAGTGCGACAACTGTACAAATCAGTCAGTTTTTTGGCTGCGGCCCAGTCGTCCTCGTTTTTTTCTTTCCTTTCAATCCGTAACGTATCATGGACCATGCGCGCTGCTTGTCGGCGTTCGATGGGTTTTTCACGGTTCACAAAATCATAATCTTCAGCTAGGCCTTTTTCAAGTGCATACGTCCACTGATTTGCAATGCGTACATGACAACTGTTTACAAGCCAGCTAACAAACTGTTCCGTTGTTATTTTCTGTTCAGGATAAAAAAGAAGGCTTGGTTCAAAGTGAATAATCTGACGCTTCACGAGTTCACTAATCGTTGGCTCTACCCAATGATCTTCTATATCGCTAAAAGTTTTCATTTTAATTTGCTGTCACCCGAATCGTTTGATTGCCATAAGCAGCTATATTTTCTACCGAGAATATACCTGTCGTATTCTCCGTTTTTTCATTCGTCCACAAGTCGGTAATCGTATAACTCTCGGCGTTAATGAACGCTTCAACCGCGGTCATTTCCTTACCCATATAGGCAGCTATCTGCTCGACAGTCACTGCATGCTCTTTAGGGTCATGCTCTTTATGTAAATTAATAAATGAGAGTGCGACGTCGCCATTTGCAAGTGGTTTGGCAAGGATATCAAAACGATTGTTGTCTTTTATGTATGCTTGGTCTGGTTGTTCTTGGTCGAGTGAACAATAAATACGTTTCGCTTGGATTCCTAAAAGATCTTGGTTTAGTTCAATCAATGCTTCGTTTGCAATGATTTGCCAAATTGCATCTCCTTTTTCGACGTTACGTAAATCGAGGCCAAGCATTAACGGTGCGTTCATCATGCACCACATTGCCATATGCGTTTGGCTCATCGTTTCGGTGATGCCGTTCATACCGATGACCAACATATCAGGATCATTCCACCCTTTATCTAATCCGGAAAATTCATCCATGATGACATTCTTATTGTATTGTGAAGTGATACTCGCAGTATAGTCATCTTCCCAAACCGCTTGTCCCGGATCACCGTCCGCACCGACATTGAAAGTTATATCGTTCAGAATGCGCCATGAATCGCCTACTTTATAGCCCCAATGTTGTGGCTGCGTTTTTCCCCATTCACAAATGGAAAGGAGTATCTCATGGTTTGGATCCGCTGCGTTTAATCCTTCCAGTAGCGCTGCATAGGAATGAAGCGTATTTTCTTGTCTGCGGTGATTCATTAAGCGGATTGTATTTTCGCCTTCAGATAACGAAATAATTATTTCTTCTGAATCGGTAAAAGTTGTTTCCGTTTCGGTAAGCGGTAAGAGTTTATCAAGGTATCTTTTCTCACTAGCCAGAGGACCTACGGCAACCTGCAGCCACCGTCCTGTTCCCACTTCCTCAGCACTGGCATAATTGACAGTCATCCTGTAGTCACCAGTTTTTGGCACCGTCACAGTAAATGAAAGTTCAGATGATAGCTCCCCAACTGGCGTCATATCGGCATGTGTGCCATCAAAAGTTCCAATATTTGAAACAAAATCCGCTTCATTTTTGACTGCGCCTTGACCGAGTAATGTGCCATCTTTAACGGCGTTTAAGGTTAATCGTACGTCATTTCCGCTTAGCGTGATGCTTCTGATGTTTGGAGCAAAGGTGTATTTGGCATTGGTTTCATCTGAAAAAGTCGCGTTATCCCACAGGTAGTAACAGTTATCGATTTTTAAGAAATCAACTCCCCAGTCCACGTAAGTCTGCGCATCCACATCTTCAAATCCGCATGTTCCAACTGCCGCACCAGCGCAAAGGTTTGTACCGATATCATTATACATACCAAAGAGAAGACCTTTTTCGTGAATATAATCGGATAAGGCTCTGAATCCGCTCGGGAATTTAACGGTTTCATTTGCAAGCAACCCGTCGATTCGTTCGGACTTATAACACCCATCATCCAAGACAACATACTGATAGCCTAAATCAGCTAAGCCTAATTCTATGAGTTTATCCGCAATTTCTTTTGTGAGAGCTTCACTGTTCTTACTTCCAAAGGCATTCCAACTATTCCACCCCATTGCTGGCAAATAGTTTTTCTTTTTATTAAGTAATACTTCGTTATTCGAGAATGCGGGGAAGAGATAAGCTGAATCAGTAATCTCAGCTGGCGCTTTTCTCGACGTAGCAATTCTTGTTTCTTGTCTGTTATTGTTCGGCATATTGTGTCCTCCTGTGACTATTAAGCTTAAAATGAAAGGGTTATCATTTCGCTACTAATAATATAACACTTCGTATCCAGAGATTCATCCCCTCGTTAGTTATTCTGTCGACACAAAAATGATAGCAACAAAAAGGCGCATTGAGACAACCTTTAAGATTGTTTCAATACGCTTCCTTGTTAAAAATAAACCGTCCGCCTGGATAGTAGCTACATATCGTCCTTGACTGCTACAGCAACCATACGTGCTTCTGCGCGAACCACTCCGCTTGCTTCCATTTTCATACGAACAATTGCTTTTCTCTCACTGAGCTCTTCAATAGAGGAACGAATTGTAATTGTTTCATCCATTGGTACAGGCTTCTTGTAGTCTGTTTCCAGCCTCGCCGTGATAAAACGGCCAATCACTGTTTCCTCTGTGAGTGCGAGTCCTTTGTTTTTGTGGGCAAACCAAGCAGCAGAAGCCGTCCCGTGACAGTCAAACACCAACGCAATCATGCCGCCAAAAAGATTATTTGGTACGCCACCCGTGTACTGATTGTCGGGTTCAAATTGCGTAATACAGGTTTCACCATCTTCACTCGGATATGTTTTCAAATGGAGACCTTGTTCATTTTTGGGACCACATCCCCAACAGTTTTGAAATCTTTCGCCGTACGTGTCTTGAATGGCAATGTTCCTCTTTTTTGGTTTCATAGTTTACTCCTTTCCTATATTTTAAGGCTCGGTCTCATTACCGAAACTCTAAAAAATATTAAATTACTATTGATTTACTGTAATTTCTTCAATTTCTTCTTGCGAAAGTTCTTCATAAGACCCGAAATACGTGAAAGCAAATGTCATACCAAAAGCAATGACCATCGTGATGAGCGTGTTTATAAAATTACCCCAGCTACCATCTGGTGAAATGTAAGCAGGCAATGCTGCCAAACCTGGATCGGAGAGCGCAAACCCTTTGACCCCAACAATACCCGCATATAAACCGCCAATGAAGCCACCAATAATAATCGCAGTCATTGCTTTTTTGATTGGAATTGCAACCCCATAAAGTGCCGGCTGAGAAACACCCAAGAGCGCTGTAACAGCTGCCGAAATCGAATATTGTTTGTAACCATTTGATTTTGTACGCATCGCAATAGCGAATGCAGCCCCTGCCATGGCCATGTTACCTGGTAATAAGCCCGTCATCATTAAATTATCAAAGCCAACTTGAGCTAAATTTTGTGTTGCGATTGGAATGAGCGCATAGTGCCCTCCAGCCATAATGATAAACATTCCAAAACCACCGAGAAGTGCTGAAACTAACCAGCCAGCAAATTGATTTAACCAAGTAATGACACCTCCTAATATATTACCCAGGCCTGTTCCAATGGGTCCAATCAATAGTGAAACAAGGCATTTTATTTTCGGAATACTTTTTTAATACATCACACTGCTTATGCAAGTGTAAAATATCCCATACAAAGAGCTATAGTTGACAGGATATAAAGAGAAGCCTGTAACCATTCTTTATCTTTTATATTTATAATCACATTCAGGCTTCCAACAACTATAACAGCAGTAACAACAATTAACCATGTGAACATTCCTCTAAGAAAGATAAACTCTAAAGCTGTTAGAGTTCCCACAACTAAAAATGCAATTTGAAAATATTTAGCTACCCTCATAATGATCTCCCTTTCTAAACAAATATTAATTTATATGGACTTTATCCTTCAACAGCCAAGTTGTAACTATTGCTAAATAGTTTTCTGATGTTTTCATCAATCTAAACATATATTAATCTCATTCGAACACATCTATTTATAATTTTAATTAGATTTTGATTATTTTTTACTTTTTTAAAATACAGTGGCGTGGGCGACTCATTGTAATTAGCAATATCAACCTTATATTCAGCAACTGTATAATTAGATACTAGCCCATTTCCATCATAATGTTTCTAGATATCCTTCTTCTATAAACATTATGGCATAATTTTTCCAGCTTCACAACTGCTTCAACATGGCTCGATACGACAGGAAGTACGTCTGTACCGCCTGTCCGTTTACGAAAACATATCGAGCACATTTCAACGTTAGCTTTTAAAATCGTTAATGTGTATCTAGCCTGCAATTAGATAAATCTTCTTATCATCAAAGCAGATTCTTTCTGTGTGATTATAAATCTGTATCATATCTTCCATTCTGTCTATAAACACACGTGTTTCAGGATTGCTGATTTCCGCAAAAGCAGTAATTGCACTCATCTCTATTTCTTTTGCATTTGATTTGATATGCTTACCACTATCCTGTAAGAATTCATCAACCTGGCCTTCCTTAACAAGTGGAATGCTACCAATGAACTTTCCTACAGCCTTGCTTGCAGTTCCGATTCCCTTCAGCACATTTACTTCTACCGATACTCCGCTTATCTTTTCAAGATAAAGCGAGCACTGGCCAAATAAATCTCTATACACTGACGAAAGCTTTTCTATTTCTTCTTTAATACCAGTGATATATTCTTCCTTAAAATTACCACTCAACATAATCTCCATCATGGATGCCATTGAGAATGTGTATAAGGAAAGTCTGTAGTATTTGAATTTTTTCTGTAAGTCCCTAAGTGTAGAATTCACCTGATTTTGTACAACAACAGGCTTTTTCGAATTAAGCACTTCATCAACTTTTTTCTGGTACCCATTCATATTTTTACGCGCAGTTCTTTGAATATCCAATACCAGTTTATGATTACTAGCCACAAAATGCTCATTATCCCAATTTAGCTTATACTTAGCGATAATGTTAGATAGCGTTTCAACGTCAGCTTCTATCTCAGATTCTTTTTCAATTTCCAAGAATGAAATTATCTGCTTCTGCATTTTCTCAATTTCACCAAGCTTCTGTTCAACAGAGAACAACGCAACCGCCATCATCATTGTAGCCGGATTTATCGCTGCTACAGACTGAGTTGTTGCGGTCAATGGGCCAGCCGACTGGAGCTGTGCAAACTTCGATGCACCATCTGCTGTTTTGAATGCACCCCAGAAATTACCGTTACTAGCAACCTTCAACGTATCTCCAACTGCGGCATTAGCCAATTGATAAAGACCCGTTGTATTAATAGTTGTTGTCTGTGTTACTGTCCTAAGCGCTGGCATTAATGATGATACACCGGCACCAAGCGTAGCCAACTCCGCAATAGGAACACTCAGTGATTTCTGTTCTGCTATATTTGCACGAGCGTCAAATAATAAACCATCTGCAATTTCAATTAATGCTGTTTCTTTTATTTCATCTGACGGTGCCATTTCTGAATTAGGCATTTTTATAATATCTGCCATAATCATTCTCCTTCCTAGATATGTATTAGATTTCATTACATACCTTGTAATTTTCGCGAACTAACTATTCCGCTTAATCCCCATCAATGACTGCATGCAGTTCATCTGCACACGCAGTTATCAATTCCGATTTTAATGCGACACATGTTGTTGCCAAGAAATCAATCAGCTCCGGCCATCTACCTGTATCGTTAAAGTCAACATTCTCTATCTCTACATTTACTGTAGAAGAACGTTTGACACCACGATTCCACCCAATGGCGTAAGGAACTATTTTTTCGATGTTATCTTTTCTTGCAAACATAACATCAAAGATTTTCTTGTTCTTTTCTCTATTCTTAACATCAATCCATATATTTGCACTTAAGGTATGCTTTCTTAATCTCATTGTACAATACAGATTGATGCCACCAATGCCAACGAAGCCATCTAATGTACTTCTCGTTGATGGAGATACATTCGAATATGTACTGTTATCACCGAATGCATCAACAATAACAGGAAGCGCCTTTGTCCAGAACTGCAGCTTCAAATCATCATCCGAAATATCAGATGGAACTACAATTTCTTCAGCACTTGATTCTTCTTCGATCAGCTCTGGCGGAATATCTCTGCCATCATTCACAAAAGAAATATGCAGTAGCTCTTCCATCTGTTCCTGGCTTGCAAACTTGAAATTCCAGCGTTCTTCCATAAAATGAAGAAGTTTTATGCCACGCTCATATATTTTGTTTGCATCCCAATCAGACTCTTTGCTGACCTCAATTTCGGAATGAGAACCGTTATAATACCCACGATTTTTCTTTTCTTCAAAGCTATCATTTTGTAATCTGGAATTGATGCTCTGGGAAAGAGGCAGCATATTACCAAGTGTCGCAGAAAGTGTTTTTATTTCTTCTGCAGTAAACTGTCTGAACTGATTTTTCCAATAAGCCTTTGTTGGCGTCTGAGGAAGGATGTGTTCCACTGTAACCTGGTCCTTTACAACCTTCGTTAAGTCAGCCCATTGCAGTTTTTCGATTTTATATTGAGATACGAGTGAATACTCATATTCATATAAGAAGTATTTCAAATCTCTCCAGCTATAGAAGCCATCGTTTGAAATAAAGCGCTTATTCATTTTTGTTACAAACACCTGAATAGCACTTGGCGCATCGGCATCTGCAATTTCATTCAGAAGTGCTGCCACTTCTGTTAGTTTCATTTCGTTGTTATAAACCTTACGCGCATTACGGTAAAATTCACTGCTCTGATAACTGGACTGGTACATAGCCATACGAAAATCAATAAAAATAAATCTTTCCACAGCTTTATAAAAATTGATTCGTTCTTCCGCTGTAGCGCCGACACTAGGAATCAATGACACTGCTACTAGCGGTCTAAAATAGCCAATACCTATACGGTTAAGTCTACCAATCCATACTTTTTCTTCTTTTGAGATTGTATTGCACTCTTCTGGATAATACGTGTAATACCAGTATTCTGCCGTTTCATTAAGGCTATTTACGTAGTCTGCGATTTCCTTTGGTGCAAGGAAACCTGGCGCCATTTCTACTGCTTCATTTTCCTGAACGTCAGATGGATCATCTGTATCCTCATCATCAACTACAACAGGGATTGTGTCATCCTCCACAGGCGTTTCGTTCTCAGCAAAATTCATAAAAATGGATTTATGGGAGAATTTGCGCAGCAGGAACTTAATGTAATCATCGCCTTTTTTACGAGAATATGAGAAGTACATAATCCAATGCGCTCTCAAAAACTCATCATCAGACAGCGGAGTATTTTCATTTCTACCAAGCTGATAATAAACCTCTTTCCAGGCTTTATTTATTTTCTCACGCAGTGCTGCTTCATTAATTTCATCCAAAATAGAACGGTCATACAATGTAGTAAGGTAAATCAATCTGTTCTTTAGTAACTCCAGATTTGTTAAACGCTTACCTCTATTATTCATTGTTTCGAAGGCAACAAAGACATCGTAGTCGTCTTCAATTTCATGAATGTTGAACATGAATCGAAGTGTAAGTTTTCTATACAGTTCAGCAATACCGTCCATACCACCTTTTTCATAAAAAGCGGTAATTTCTTTATTGAAGAATCGCTTTGCATAAAGCAGGTTCTTTGTATAATAGGTTTCTTTTAACGTTCCACCAAACTTCTCGCCGAATATTTTATGCTTGAGATATTCAGCGCTAGGATTGTCATTCTCATATCCGAAGAGATATGTAATAATAAATCCCTCTGGCGGTCTTTTTCTGCAGATATACTTTGCCTTTATATCTTTCAGATTCTCATATCCAAGATATATATTTTCATCCGGTTTGCTTTCGTTCTCAGGAAGAGAAGCAATAAACTCCACTATTTCATTCAGCAGGATAACAAATGTTGTAAGACGCTGCTGTCCGTCGACAATATGATATGGTCTGAAACCACTATCCAAAAGCCACTTATCATCTGTATCAAGTTTTTTTGCTTCATCCTTGCTCAGAACCTTCATCGATAACAAGCCAGTGTAATGATTTCTATCAGATTGAAGGTTAATCAAATCTTCCCAAAAATCACGCAGCTGTGAATCCTGCCAAGCGTAACCTCTCTGATAATCCGGAATTCTAAATAATTTATTTTGGAATATCTGAGAAAGAGATTGTAACTCATTCATATTCAGATGCCTCCTTACTCTATGTTTTGTAATCTTTCAAGCCACTTCAATATGTAGCCACTTTTAAAGAAATCTAGTAATACACCATCACAGAAACGCTCAGCTCTTACTGCACCCATAAGAAGCGCAAGCACACACTGTGCATTTAAGCTTGAAACGTCAGCATCTTTCATAGAGTCGGTTCCCCATTCAAGACCATTTTCTTTGAGAATATCCCCATAGCGGGTAAGCTCCATATCTTTATTGCTTTCTTCAAAGGTATAAACATCGTCAATAAAGTTGCTCACCATTTCGGAATACCGCACAAAAGGCATCTGTATTGGATGTTCTGGTGTTCCATCGTTTTCTTTATCAATAACCCATTCTCCAAAACTGTCTGTCTGAATCATAGGTATGTATTTTGTCAAAATACCGAATTTACTCATCCTAATCCTCCTCAGTAACATCAATGCCAAATAATCTCTGGAACTTATCAAAGTTATAAGGGTAAGAGTTATCGCCATCAAACCTTACTGGCTTATGGCCATTACTATATTCAAATTCCAACTCCCACTGTGTTCCATCAAGTACTATGTATCCGAAGCGTTTAGTTGTATAATGTCTTCGCCACTCACCGATATGAAGTTCCTTAAGTGCCCCAATGAAAGTATCCTTTATAAAGGGATCTTTATTATCATCCAACAATACAAGTGGTTCTACATCTTCCCATAACTTTGTATAGGCTTTCAATTCTTCGGATAGCTCTACAATATAGGTGCTATAACCGCCAAAGTAACCACCAATGTTAAAGGTAATCTTGCAGATAGCATTTATGTTCGCATCAAAATCGGCTGCCTTTTCTTCAGACTTTGATAAAGTATAAGTTCCGCCAGCCTCACCATAGGCTTGCTTGGCTTTATCCAAATATTTACGGCTCCAATGAATGCGGGTATCTTCACTTGGATGCATAACAGTTTTAGTGTCATTATACGGGTTTTCCATAGAATTTTTGAGGTGACCTATATCTTGCTTAAGTCCTCGGATGACGGTCATTATTTCTTCTTTTGTTTTTCCTTTGAGATACTCTTCATAGTAACTTTCCGGACTAATCATCATATTAGACTGCCTCCTTTATTCGTTAGATATTTTTATTTCATCACCATCAAGTAAAATAAACGCCTGCTCAAACCTGACGCCCAGTACATCTGCGATGGCTTTCAACTCATCCAAGGTTACCGTTTCTCGTTGTAATTTTTTATTGAAATTCTGTGGAGTCTGGCCAATACGTCTAGCAAGTTCGGAAACACTTATATTCATTTGCTCACACAGTTCTTTAATCATTTCTGCCGTAGTCATACAGCACCTCCAAGTTTACGCTAAGAATATTATAAACCATTTGGTTGATAAACTCATTAGTTATTAAAATATTATTATAATCAGCAAGCATAAGAAAACCCACAACTCTACTTCAGAGTCATGGGCTATTTACTTCTGGTTTTCATATTGGCGGATTTTATAATGAACTTAGCCATTTGAAATACAAAAACGCCACGTGAATTCCATGTTATATTGAAGTTACCACTAACTCTCAATAAACAAGGATGAATTCACATGACGAAAACCCATGATAACACAGTTCCACGCAAGGAAAAACACCTTTCCTACTCAAAACGATTCCAAACGCAAAGCGGAAAATTTTAGATTATGCGACAACACATGACACATTTGTCCGGGCATTCAAGCAAGAACGATTGGCGGCTTGACCCATTATTCCTTGACAACGCGCCTCCCTCGGTATGGCTTCATGTCTAAAAAGATAGCCTGGGGCCGGATTGGTCGGAAAACTACCACATTCCTCAGCTCATTATCAATGGATCACTGAATTAGAATAACAAAGCAGTTGATAAAATGCACCGCTCAAATCAAATCGTTAAAATTTTCACCTCTTTTGCACACCCCTCGTTTTAGAGGTTACCGATGTAAGTTACACACCTTCCATATACTTCAGTCAATGACTACCTTTGAGATATTTGTACTCATTGAATCATTCATGAACAAGCAATAGTCGCGGAAGTATTCAATTTCAAAAAGCAACGCACACTGATTATGGAAAACTAAAACCACATCCAAATTAGCCTTTTATTTTCACAGCGCTGTTCCACACTGACCGCAAAATCGAGCACCGAGAACAGCGCGGGAGCCACATTTCGAGCAGAACTTTATCTGCTGCTCAGCTTGGTATGTCAGCGGCAGATCCTCATTCGGCGCAGCGTCAGACAGAAACAGCCAATCGATGTCCTCGCCGTCGTTACATAAGCCGATAGCTCCAGCAGGCGATACCACATAAAAGCTATCCTCATCGATTGGGTCTTCACTATCGCTTGTTTCGGCAAGCACCAGCAAGCCTTTTACATCGTATCTATCATTTGAAATGGCAAAACTCCAGTTTGTGCAGCGTGTTGCTGAAAACTCCGCAGCCTCCAGCAGCGTGTCAAATCTCTCCATTATAAAATCCTCCTTATTTAAATAATAGGTTATTACACCGCTTACAGCGGTCATTTTGTATGGGGTTCATCATGGAGCAGACATTGCAGTAAATGATACGGTCTTTAGATTTGTCGTACTTCTCGTATGTACCGAATTTGGGATGAAACCGCACCCTGTCACCAACGGAGAGATAATCATACATATGCCGACCGCTGTCCCTTTCCACGATAGTCTTTTTCTTGCCCGCATCGGTGTTAATGATCGTGGTATATTCCGTATAGGTTCTGTAGTTATCATCCTCGCCGCCCCTATGCTCGCTTTTCTCCTTGCTGTACTTATTGACGACCACACCCTCCCACATTGGTTGCTTGGTTCTTCTCAACGCCAGCAGATTAACGACCAGCATAACAAGAGCAATGCCCATGCCGATGATAATGGATTCTCCAAAGGGGAAATCGTCCATCAGCAGACCGGCGACAGGAAAGCCGATGAGCGGCACGAAAACCAAGATTCCCATACAGCCTAGGGAGGATTTCCTGTTTATCTGTGCAGCGGCCAGTATTTCAGGGCAGTTATACCTGTCGGAAAAGCCGACCAGCCCCGCGCCGCTCTGTGGGGGCGCGGGAGTTGCTACAGGGTGTGGTTCCATCGGCTCCGACGTTGCCGAATTCACCGCCTTTCCGCAGCCAATACAAAATTCGGCTCCCTCCGGAAGCGTTGCGCCGCAAGCAGTACACACACCGGGGGCGTTTGTTTGTATTTTTGTGCCGCAGCTTGAACAGAAAGCCATACCCTTCGTAATCTTGTTTCCACAGTTGGGACAAAACATATACGTATCACTCCTTTGCTCGATAATTTGAAATGCAGCGGGCTTCCTCGCCGATGGTTTCTTCTTTTTCCCTCGTCTGGCTGTGCGTATGACAAGCAGCAGCAAAAGCAGACAACCGATAGGGGTAAGAATGAGGTAAATAATTCCTCCTTCGCCCATCTCGCTAAATTCGGACAGCATGGCGGGCTTATTCACATAAGGTAAAAAGCTAAGGTAGCGGATGCGCTCGGAGCGCGTTTCGCCCTCATCTAAGCTCGGCCATGCCTCGTCGCTGCTATAGATCACATAACCCTGGTATTCCTTGCCATTTACCAGAAACCAATAGCCCTTGGAAATGGTCCGGGAGCGGTTGACATCTGCGGCACTATCATCCAAGCGGTTGTGATAGCTGTCCACCGTACCCATTACGCTGTCGCCCCATATCGCCAGAGCCAGCGTGAAAAGGCTGTTATATGTAGCAAACAGCAAAACTGCACAGATAAGGACGAGGATAGGCAGAGGGATGTTTTTACTATTTTTCTTCTTTACCATGAACCCACCCCCGCTATTTATTTTTTAACCCACTCATATTCATAAGCGGTCTTTATCTCATTGTTTCCGCCGGTGAAAATAATCAGGATATACACCTTATCACCGTCCTCGTAGCCCATTGGCATTGCGACTCCGGACGTGACGCTTCCTCCGATATAGCCGGTGTTGGTGTCATTCTTATATGTCCTTACATCACCTCTCGCACTCTCATCGTCAATGTTTTGCATATACATGTTCGTTCCGTAGTTGACAAACGGATCGTCATGGTTGACGGGAGTGATACAGGAGGTCAGATGCGCTCCGAGATGAAAGCATATATTGCTTGATGTAGCGGCGCTTACGGTCAGAGTCAGCTGCGCCTGCTCTCCGCCCGCGTAACGGCTGTTCGGAATACTGCTCGTTCCAGTGTTGTTGACAAATTCACCGTGACAGTCGTCATGCGTGCTTGCTGTATACCAATGATTCCCGATAAACTTGCAGTTGTAAGTATAGCTGCCGTTTCCGCCGCTCCATGTTTCAACATAATTTTCATCTGACGCGCTTGTTTCATATTTATTCGTAAACGACCGAACTAACTTCCAATAACCTGTTCCTTCTTTTTGTTTTTCCAAGTACCCCATTTCTCTCATCCAATCATAAAACTTTGCTCTGTCCTTACCATATCCAATCCACATCTTGATTGCGTAAGCCAAGTTTTCTTCTCGGTTCTTTTCTCTGCCAAACTTTGACATATCTCCGCCAACGATATTCAATATGTTTCCTCTGATAGCCAATAATGAATGCAGCCTTCGATTTACTGTCATATCTTCCTTGAAGCCATTTTCCGTTCGAGTCAATAATCCCGCATCCTTAAAGGCTTTAACCAATATCTCGTACTCTGCTTGTTTTGCATCGATTTTGCTATCTATTTTTGCCCTTTCTTCGAATTTCTTTTTAAGATCGGATTCAACCTGTCTTTCGATCATGCGCTGTTCATCATCCGATAATGTGTCTTTGCCGCTGATTCTTTTATACTCATCCTTTCTTTCTCTTACGATTTGGTGATAGTAACCTCCCATTTGAGTGATCAAGGTTTCCCAATCGCCTGCATTGATTTTATATCCGTAGGCGTTTCCTTTTGCTAACCCATAAAATACTTTATATGCGCATTCCTCTTCATAATCTTTCCATGCCATAATGCCTTGTTCTACTGCTGCCGCGCCCAAATCCACGAGGGATTTGACTGCGCCTACTCCGCCATATCCTAAAACTGTAGCGCCAAGAGCGGTAAGCTCGCTTGCCGCCTTTCTGTAATTTCCGTCATATAATGCGACTGAGGCTTCGGCGGCATCTCCTACTGAATCTAAAGCGGTAGAAACTGCTTCCAAAACCAATGGATTTTCTGCACATACGTCAACCGTAGATTCCACTATCATATCGGTAACTTTATATCCCAATTCCGCCGTTGACGCTCCGTTTTCTGTCAGGAAAACTGCTATATCCATTGAGCTTGAGGCCCACACTCTTGAAATTATCTCATTTCTCGCCTCTTGGTCATATATACTCAGTCCATTTAAGTAATCATCAACTACCGCTGTTAGTTTTTCCTTTAGCGCTTCATTTTTTGCCTGATTAGTCAGATCATCAATTGCCAGATCTCTGGCATATTCCCTGACTTGCTCGTCGTCCGTCATCTTTTTCCCGCTGTATGATGAAAAATGCCAGGTTTCAAAGGTGAGGTATCCTTTAGACAACTCCACCGGATCAGGAATAATTACCTCCCATTCATCTCCCGTCCAGTAAGACATCACATATTGATCGAAGGTACTGTTGTCCGGCAAATTCTTTTCGTCTAATTTCATGCTTATCCTTGCCGGTTCATCCAGTCTGACACTTTCTGTTCCCTCCGCCTTAATCTCGATAGGCGTGGTAAGGAAAGCGGCTTTGCCGTTTATATACGCCTCTGTGCTGTCGGCTACTTTATCCACAGTAACTTTCACATCCTGCTCAAAAGCGCCTGCGGGAATAGAAACCGTCCATCCATCCTTTTTCAAATCCCCAATTACTCCACCCTTATCACCCACAATCAAGGTAGAGCCAAAACCGCTTTTTCCGCAGCCGGAAAGCCCCGCCATTAAGGACAACAGCATAGCGACTGCAAGCAAAAGGGATAGTATTTTTCGTTTCATTATATAAAGCCTCCTTCAAATCTACTCAACCGTGAAGCGGAAAAAGACCGTATCAAACAGTTGGTCGTATTTCATAGTAAGCTCTTTTTCATCGGGCTTTATTTGGAAAGTCAGCCAGCCGCTTTCCGCAGTTCCTGGAGCAAGATAGGCTTCTTCAAATATACCGTCCTGTAAAAAATTTATCACGTCTGTGTTGCGCGAATAGTCCGAAAGCTCGGCATTATAATCTCCGTCGCGCACGATACATAGCGGGGTCTCATCCACCGACACGGCCTCCGTGTCAATATTTTCGACGGTCACATAAACCTTAATATAGCTGTACCCCTCCTTGGGGTTCCAGAAAATTGAGGTATCACTCACCCGCTCTACCTTATCAATTGTTATTCGGTACTCCTCATACTCGGCCGCCTCGCCGATACCGTAATACTTGAATTCATCCGCTTCCATTTCACGGGAAGGGGTGCTTTCCGATTCAGCAGGGGCAGGACTTTCCGAAGAAGTCTCGCCGTCTCCACTTCCACCGCAGCCGGCGAGCGACAATACTAACGTCAGTGACAACATAATAATCAATGCTTTTTTCATAAGAAAAGCCTCCTTAAAATTATTTGATAAGACAGGGCAAGCCTTTCCCTAATCGATTTTGGTTCCCTCACCGTAGGTTGTTACTGTTCTCCCTTCTTCAATATCTTCCAGAGTCGAGTCGCTTGAAAAACGAACCGTGCCTTCCTCGTAAATAAATCTAACATGAGCAGACAGAGACCAATACTCAGTTTCCGCTTCATAAGTCGCCGTTGCGGTGGCCGGATCATACTCATACGGCCCCGGCAAAAGCAAGAAAGCGCTACCAAAACCATCACTTTCCGGCTTAAATACCAACTGCCCCTCGTAGTACATGAAGGTAAAGTTATAGGTATCGGTCTCACCTTCGAATGTAAATGTCGCAGAATAAGTGCCCAAAAGCTCCTCCAGCGGCAATCCACCAAGCTTCACCTCCGTCACCGGCGCGGAGAGCTTGAAGTCAAGCGTCAGCTCCGGCTCGTCGCTTTCGGGATCATCTCCGGGTTTGAACAGTTGCAGTTCTTTGGGTAAACCGGCCTGTATATAGCCCAGCAGGGTAAACTTTGTAGAGCCTCCACCACCGTCCCCCAGCTTACCGCTCCAGTTCTCCTTTACGGCATTTTCAGAAAGAGGAGCGCAGGGCATAGCCTTCATATTTCGACTTCTCGCCATCGGGAATATCTTCCACAATATTGAAAGTGATGTTTTGATTAAAAAATTCTTTGACCTCATTCAGTGCATCCAGATACGCAGCCTCGGCCTTGCGCTGCATATATGTGCTGACGGACTGCGTTACCGGGTAGAGGCGTTCATAAAGCTGCGCCTTGTAACCGCCTATCAAGGCTTTGATCTCCGCCTCGGTGGCGTTGGGAATGGTGGCGGAGCCTTTGCTACTCTTCTCCATTTCCGAAACGACAACATCCATATCCCCACTGGTCAGCGTCCAGAATACGCGAGCATAGCGTTCGATCTCCTCTTCGACGGCAGCCTTGGCATCGGCTTCGTTGGGGTTGGCTTCGGCTATGTCGATCAGCACCTGCCGCCAATCTTTCAGACTGCGGGCCGTCCATTCAAAGCCCTGCCTGTCTTTACTGACATATTCGTCGTTGAAAAAGGCATAGACCTCATTGATCTTATCCATCTTCATGGCCAAGCCTTGCTCAAACAGGTTGCTTATGGTGTAGTCAAAAATGAACAGTCCGCTGGCGGCAAGCCCCCACGCGGCGGATTCGGCATAGGAAAGCGCCAGCATCGCCGTGTCCTTATACAAGCCAAGGGTATCCGCATCTGTCTTTTCCGTATTCAGCATTACCGAGCCGATCTTCACCGCCGCCGCTACCTTTCCCAGCTTGTTCAGCTTTTTGTAGGCGGAATCAGCCAGTGCGGTGTCAAAGGTAGGGCTGCCGATGGAGGCCATGTTCAGGATCGTACCTGTGAGGTCAGTAGCGAAGCCCGTTTCACCGGCTGCTCCGGCTACGCCGCCCAAAAATCCGTTATAGCCCGTGAGAAGCTGCGCTGCGAGACCTGCCGCTTCCTCTCCGTCCGCACCACCGCCCGCCACGTATTCGCGGAGCGTTTCCATCGCCTGCTGTTGGTCGATGCCGGTAAAGTCCGCATAAATGTTGGTGATTTTGGCGCTGCGTTTGCCCTCGTTTTTGACATGGAACACGCCAAAGGTGGAGAGATGGTCGGTGTAGATGATAAGCTCATTGGAGGCTGCGTCCACCTCGAACAGCACATCCTCCCATTCGCCGGTGGTTTCATTTTTGTACTTTGCGCCCACGCATTTTGCCGGGTCCTGCCCATCCTCGCAGTATGCGGTATCATAGGGGATACGTAAGGTGATGAAATCGGAAAGCTCGGTCATGTCGCCCAGCTTAAAGTCGTAGGCTTCTATCTTGTACCCTTCGTCCTTGTTCTCTTCCACGGGCTGCTTCGCTACGGTCAGTTCCGTTTCACCGTCCAGCACATAATCGCCCAGCTCTACGCTGACGCCGTTTGACAGGGCAACACCGGTAGCCTCCGGCGAAAGTGTCGCCGCGTCGCTTTTGCCGCCGCCTCCACCGCATCCGGCAAGACTGCCTAAAAGCAGCACCGCCACGAGTAAAATGGATACTATCTTTTTCATGTCAGATTCCTCCCTTTTATTACCAATCACTAATTTCTGCCTGCACGCCTGTTTCGTGCCACAGCTTTTGTGCGGCCTCCACAACCGTCTGTTTGTGAAGCATACCGTGCAGCAACTCTACCCGCATGGTCTGGGCCGCGTCGCCAAAGGTCAGGTACATCCGTTCCTGATCAATATCGGCGGTGTGCAGCCGCACGCCATGTACCCCATCGAGACCCCACCGGTAAATTTCACTGCCGATGAGGATACCAAAGGTAGATACTACGGTTTCCTCGGTGTCTTTTTTCATTTGGCGACCCGGCATAGAGATGAGAGCAGATGGCACCGCAAGGATGCGATTATCCCAAATGAGTGTTGCGTCATAGAGCAGACGGCTCTGCCTCACCAATAACAGGAGAGAGATAAGGCTGATAGCTCCAAAGGCGAAAATCGCTTCTAGCATAAATTTTGCGCCGAGCCACACCGCCAAAAAAATACTGGCTGCGAATAATAAGACATATTCATTGCGTCGTTTACGGATTAATTTCATTTGCACCAACCCTCCTCTAGTATAAATTTTAGGGAAGGATGCCTCAAAAAGCATCGTTCGAATTGATGAATTTGCAGAAAAAAAGCCTCTCATACTTTAGTATGAGAGGCTAGTTAAACCCTGTATTTATGTAGTTTTATATATCATTCAACCCTTTGATTCTTCAGCAGGGTGCTGATGAGTTCTGCCCGACTACCTACATCATATTTTGAAAAAATATTCCTTACATGCGTTTTTACAGTACTCTCACTGATAAACAAAGCCCCGGCAATTTCCCGGTTGGATTTACCTGAAAGGATTAGCTGCAATACCTCCTGCTCCCGGACGGTCAGCGGATCAAGAGTTTTAATTTGACAAACAATGTCCGTTTGCTGTGACTGGCCCATATTGTCATAAACAGCAAGATAAGCATGGCTTTTCAGCAGTAAAACAAGCTGGTTGTTCAGCGGCGGCAGCATAACCAGTGTAACGCAAACCACAGTAAGGGCAATCACCGCAACCTCCGCACTGGGAAGCCCAATGGATGTTACGGTCATTCCCAGAACGCCTCCGCAAAGGACTCCGAATACATTGGCAGAAAGTCCAATTCCAAAGGTTTGTGTGGGGTTGTCGCTATAATCCAGCATTTCTCCAAGGATGCTCCACCAAAACAGATCAAAAATACCGCAAGCACCTAGCATCAGCGTATCGACAATCAGATAGTCAGAAGTCTTTCGCCCTAACAACATAAAGCTGATGAACGCTCCTATAATCATTGCCATTCCAATATACAAAATCCTGGAACGCTTTGCTTTAATAGGTAAGTTGCGCATAATAACAAGCGCTACGATATAAGGCACGGCCCAATACCAGCTCACCAATCCCGTCAGATGCTCAAAAGCAGGATTTATTACCTGATACATCAGTCCAGAATTAATTGTGATGATAAAGACAAAAAGACACAGCAATATCAGTTGGCTTTTAATGCCGCCATGCGTTTTATTTTTAAATGTTTGGTTCTTCTCATTATCTTGCTCCAAAGGCAGCATCCAGATGAAGGCTATACCGATCACTAGGCAAAGCATAGTAAGGCTTAGCCCGACAAACGGTGAGCGATTCATGGCAACCACGTTGACTGCAATCATCAGCAAATTAGAATAAATCAGAACGTCGGCACAGGATTTAATGCGTTCGTTATCGGGAGTAAAGGCCCTGAGAAAAAATCCCCATGCCGCCACCGCGCAGCCGCTAAAGTATCCGCTGACGATCAGTCCGCCCAACCATAGAGAGGAGGGAGCAAAAAAGAAGGGGACAGAAGCGGCTAAGCATAAGCCCATGCCGCCGAGCATCATGCTTTTGGCGGCCGCCTGTGATTTGACAAACAGGCCACAGGTAAAAAGCCCTACAAAATGCGCGATAATTGCAGCCAGTATGTAACGGTCGGCGTCTGTTCCACGCAGATCCAGCAGGCTGTACAACACCTGCCCTTCAAACTGAAATGACAGAATATAGGCAAAGAGAAATGAAAATCCGGCAACAGAAAGCCTGCGGGCATTTAAAGTCTTAAATCTGTTCATTTTATAACCTCCCGCTCATCGGAGGCTCCGCCTTTTTTAATCCATTCGTCTATATCAACGGTTTTGAAACGCCAGAGCTTTCCCACCTTTGATGCAGGCATACCGCGCTGATCAATCCAACGCATGACCGTGTGGCGCTTTACCCCAAGATAGTCGCAAACTTCTTGCAGGGATATCCATCTGTCGTTATGTATTGTTCCAGGCATAGAAGCCACCTCACTTTGATAAATTCGCACAAATATCCTAATTGATCGTTATTAAATAATTGTAGCACAATAATGTTAAAATGGCAGCTACCATTTGTTGTTTTATGTAATATTGCGTAGTATTGCAGATGATTATGTACTGTGGGTACGACATTGGACCTGTTCATAATCAATATCTGCCTCCTGCACTAAACAGGATGGTAATCCTGGTATCAATGCCAATCCCTTTCATTTCCACATCACCTTATTCGTAGGTATCAGCTAATATATTCATGCCATCAGATATGAAATTTTCAAAGAACTGTTGAGAGAATAAAAAAAAACTCACTATTAACCTGATTTCGTGAGGGGATCTACAAATATTATAAATTAAGCAGTTTTTTAATTTAATTAGGATTCTCTGCTTTCGGTAATTGACAAGCTTAGGTCTGTACAATTTCATTGCTGTTTCTATATACCACAGCAAGACCAATTAGACTAGCATGTATATTTTCAGTATCATTCAAATTATTAAGGGAATCCATCTTAACAATTGTAAACATATTGGGATTGATGTACCCACCTCTAGGTTGCTTAATTTGCTTAATCCTCTGTGTAACTGAAGCCATTTAATTATCCTCCTTTTAATTTTTTTATATTCTGTTTTCACTTATAAGCATTTTATGATTTTATCCCACAAATAACAGTAAGAACATTGATGCCTTATATATCAAGCCTTTTATAACCCTTCCCTACTTCTTCCTTGACATCAATACTACCGTCTCAACATGGCTCGGTTCGTGGGCGAGTAACGCATTTCATACCCACTGTACAAGGGAATGGTGGAACACCTATTTTCGCCTTAAAATGGGTATGTCGAACCGATACCAATATTGAATTACCTTAATGCTCGTATAGGCAAATACAGTGAATGCCTATTGCGTAAATTTCAATTTGACGAACTAACGAGCCATGCGAAGATTTGCGAAAATTGGCTGCTGGGAGCTTGCTCACAAGCAGACATATTTACGCAAAGATTCATAGGGCGACAAAAGCCATTAACTTTCAATTTCTCTAATTTGATTCGTAGTGCCACCCGCGCGACTACGGATAAAATCAGAATTTCATATTATACCAAATCTTCAATTCGTCTTACTATGCTCTCCCATGTCATCTGATTATCAATTGCTTTTTTCATCTCTATAGCTTTTTCTTTCATTACACTAGATGCTGCAACTTCCATTACCGTCGCATAAATTTCATTTGTATTTTGTACAAAAGAATGGATTCTTTTTGCTATTCCAAGATTAACTAACTGATTTGCATTTGTAACCTGATCATTTATAAAAGGCATGGCAACCATTGGCACACCAAAACATAATGCTTCATTAATACTGTTCATTCCACAATGTGTAAGGAAAACATCTGTATGAGAAAACACTTCTATCTGTGGCACAAAAGAGTACGCATATATATTCTCTGGAATTTTTCCTAATATATCTGGCGACACATTTCCAGTATTTAGAATTACAGATACTTCCTTACCACCAAATGCTTTGATGCATTTTTTATAAAAACTCTTATCACTAAGAATGCTTCCAAGAGAAATGTACACAATTGGCGATTTCATTTTCTCATACGGAATCACAACATTCCCGGATATAACCGCTGGTTTAGGAATTACATACAGATAGGAGTCGTCAAACTCTTCACTTTTATTTTGAAATTGCTTAGGAATATATACGATATTAAGATTAGGTTTACTTTTGGTAATTCCATCTTTAAGGCACAAATTTGAAAAGCCCTTATTTTTTGCAACTTTCTTTGGCAACACCTGCATATCAATAAGTTTTGCAGATATTTTGAACACTGTTGGTGCCTCTTTCCAAGTAGTATCATTCCATGCAGGCTGCGAAAACTGTCTTACGCAAGGGATTCCCAGCTGTTTTGCCAAATCGATACCAGGATAGAAAAACATTTCATAAATGAGTATGTCAAACTTTTCCTTTAAAGAAATAGCTGTGTCATATGCTGCTACAAAAGAATGGTTTTTCTTATATTTCTCACTTGCATTTTCAGGATAATCTTTATATGGAACAAATGTTGCTCCGGTATGTTCAATTTTTTCACGAAACTCGGGTGCATTCACATATGTAACTTTATGCCCAGCTTCCACCAGCTTAGCAGTTAACGGAAGTGTTGGATTCGTATGTCCCGAAAATGGTAAATTTACCATTAAAACATTCATTTTCATTTCTCCTTTGCGAGTTAAATAAGAATTTTATCTCTCTACCGTGGATTTAGATATGTAATCGGATTCTGTGCCGACTGATTTAACTTCAATCTGGCTATCAAATTACATATCTTGTTCACAATAATTATTTATGTACTTTACTCAACAGAACCACACTCTCTACATGGGTCGAGACAATGCCGTGAATGTCGACACAACACGGGAACAAATCTACCGCCGCAGTACACGGGAACATATCTCACCGACAAACCGGAATTTGCGATCTATTTTTCCTTTATTTCATAGCTGGACAATTCAATATTCAGATCATACCTTTTTGTTGTTCCATCAGGAGTATTGATGATTAATTCGGTTTGTCCCTTTTTCTTGAAATCGGCATGAACCATATAGGAGTCTATCGCTTCAATATACTCGATGGACACGTCACCGTATTTATCGTCCGCTAATGAAACCCGATACTCATTTGTGATATCTTTTCCGTCAACTGTGCTGAATAATTCCGCAGGATATCTCAGCGGATGTATGACAGAAATGACGGTAAGCACGATGATCAGCAAGGCGCTTACTATCGTACCTGCTGTTTTTATTTTTTTATTATTGAATAACACATTGGGGTAGACGAGCATTGCCGCAGCACAAAAAACAGATATCAGTATATAGTACGGATAGCAGAAAGTGAACTCTGATAAATACTGCCGATAACTGCTCGCGGTAAGTGCGATCATGGGAAGCAGAATGATATAGCCCCACCATTTATCTTTTTTTATATAATATCCGATATAACCCATCGGCAAGCACAGTATGGTCCATATGAGCCAGCGTTTATAATATTGGAAAATACCCCAGCCCAGCGTACTGAAGGGCACCTGCAGCAAATATACCAACGGCTGACTGATCAAAAAGAATACAAAACATTTTAACGCCGCATCCATATTTGATTTTGAGTTCATAATGATAAAAATGCCGAATAGGATCCATACTTCAAATGACACGGCTATTGTGTGCAGTGAAGTATCTTTTACCTGCGGGAATATACATACCAACGCAGTATATATACCCGATACTATTGCAAATATCAGGATCTTCGGCCAGCTTAAATCTATACCGCCAAATAATTTTTTTATAATTTTCATATTTCTCCGCCTTTTTAACAAATTTTGATTCTATACACGCAAGCCGCTTTGAACTCAGAACAAGTGAGTTTTGGTGGTTGCTCTCATTCGAGGGAAATTAATAGATTAGTGTGTAGGCATATCCAACTAAACCGAAAAACAGAATCAAACCAGCTATAAAAAGCCACTGCCTTTTGGATTGTCTTGAAAAAACGCCGACAACTTCGCTAATCATCGCGTTTGGCCAAAAGTACCATTTTGTACGCGCACCGATACCATCTGCCTTTACGCCTACCTCTTGAGCAAGAAAACCGCTGCGGAATACATGATAGTTCGTTGTGGAGTATGCTATGGAAGCGTTTTCGGTACGAGCATCAATGATCCTCTTGCAGAACATCATGTTTTCATGCGTGGTTGTTGATTTATCCTCTGCTATGTCATGGATCAGCACTTTGGGATCGATGTCTGAACTTATTTGGAGAAAGCGATCTCTATGGCGTTCTGCCCATCCATTAATAATGGCATTTACTTCTTCAGAATAAAGAATAAACTCCTGATGATTAAAGATGACTTCTTTGATTTTTTCCTTTCTCAAGGGATAATACATTTATTTTTTTGTCAGCAGACAGACGGTCTCAACATGGGACGATTTGCTACAATTGATGTATTTGCGATTTTTAGCAAAACCGTCGTATGCGTGAACATGTCGACTATTTCGTACGTTCGTGGGAACATATCCACCAATCGTACCGTTTACGAAAAAGGCACTCTTGCTAGGAGTGCCCTCAATCATAAAAATCGGTGTAATTAATAGTCTTTTTTCTTTACCGGAATCCAGATTTCGCTTCGATACTTTGAATTTCCAGTGTCTGGACTCTCGTTCCACAAAATTTCTGGGCCTTCAACTAACTCATAACTTGAAGACGGAAGCCACTCTGAGTATATTCTACCCCATACATTTTGAAGTGTCTCTGGGAATGGTCCAATCGATTCAAATACTCCCCAGGTACAAGCATCAATTTTTAATACATCGAATTCTGCTGTTTCATCACCTGAAGTTGCTACCCCGATGTAATGATCCAACTCGCCGTTTTCTTCCATTCTTCCTTCTGTAAAATTAGTGGAAGCATTAATAATACCCATTGGTTCTACATTTGAGATTGCTTTTAATTGTTTAATAACCTCAGGTGTTAAAAGTTCCGTCATTTGTGCAATCTCTGGATTGACACCTTCAAAAATAATTGGGACTCTCTTCTTAAATCCTACTAACTTAAAAGGTCCTTTCTCAACAATACGATAGTTCATTTCGCATCCTCCTTTAATTGATAATTGAAAGGTCATTCGTGAATAAGCTTTTAATTGTGTATTCTCACTCCTTGCCTCAGAAGGGAGAATACCATGCAGGGAATGAAAAGCACGGGAAAATGAATCGGCCGAAGTATAGCCATATTTGACGGCTACATCAATTATTCTCAAATCCTTATCTTTTAAATCAATTGCAGCCAACGACAGTCTTCTTCTCCGCATATATTCTGATAAACTTATGCCTGCTAAAAATGAAAACATCCGCTTAAAATGATACTCTGAACAGTAAGCAATTTTAGATACTTCACTATAGTCAATTTCCTCTGTTAAGTGCTCATCAATATATGTCAATGCATTATTCATACTTCTTAAAGAATCCATTGAACAACCTCCTTTCATCATCAACATTATCAAAGGGTGCGTTTTTCTATCCGACAATCTGTGCACAATATAGTCGATTCTGTTTTAAAGACAGTACCAGGTATGCAAACAATTTTGAATTGTGTCTGTATCTGGTACTACTAATTATATTATAAAGCATCCCTGTCACTCATACAGTTCAAAATATTCCGAATTTAATGAGTGACAGGGAGGATTGACTAGTTTTAACTCTTAAGTCTCATCCTATAGCTCTTCTGTCTTATAAACATAATACCCTTCATAATGGTAACTTGCGTCGATTCCATTCAAATAAACATCTCGATCATTGATTTTATTTGTTAAAGCTGCTTTCAAAAGAACTTTAATTTCAACATCTTTTATTGGACTTCTTTCCATTGCTAAAAGATAATCTTCTTTATTAATTCTACTCCAATCAACAACTTGTTTTAATTTCTTTTTCAATATATTGTCAAGCCATATTCTCATACTTCTTCCATTGCTTTCTCTAAAAGGATGAGCGATATTCATCTCAACATATTTTTCAATAATTTCATCAAAAGTGGATTGAGGCATTTTTTCAATATTTTGAAGGGCAACTTATAGATATATCACAGGTGCAAAACGAAAATTGCCTTTTATAATATTTACATCACGGACTTTTCCAGCGAATTCATAAATTTCTCCGAATAGATAATCATGAATTTTCGATAAGGCTTTATAAGTTCCAACTTCCAAAGAATTTAAAAAGCCAGTTTCAAACATTTCCAAAGCTTTTTTCTTACTAATTTTTCCCTCCACACGTGCTAGTTCCGCAGCATTTATAATACCTAATTTATTTTCAAGCACCATTACTTTACCCTCCTCTTAACATAATTTTCATTTTATAAGACAAAGTTCATGAATATACGACAAAACAATCATAATATCTCTTTTATAACGTAATGATACAGATTAACGTATTAATTTAAAAGAGCAGCCGTTAAATTGAAGTCAATATCTGTTCTATCCACTCCCTAATTGATTATTGCTACTGTCTACTCAACCTGGTTATTTTTCCGACACTCTTGATCTGTTCTCACAAACAAAGAAACACCCATTTCGCCGAGTTGACAAAATAGATGTTTCTTCTTAAAACATTGCTATATCAATATTTATTACCTAGACATCAATACCACGCACTCCACATGGGACGAGTTGATGGCATTGATGTCATATTACTTTGCCCGTCTGTGGAAACATATCAGCAGCATTTTTGGAACTATCGGTAGACGGGAACATATCCAGCGGTTTTTGACCATTTTAAGAAATTTCGGTATGAGAGAACCTATCAATGGAATTCTCAACACCAGCCTTTTAGAGATTAAGGGAAGACTCTATAGACTTCTTCATATTATTAACGAGTTCAGTCACCTCAGAATCCATTCCTTTCCACTTATCAATATACCCTCCTAGATAAGCCTTTCTTGCTTTGTCAAGTAAAATGGCATGCTCATAAGGTAATTGAGGTATTGCCCATTCAGCTGCCAGATCTTTTGATCTGATTTCACCAGTAGATGCTGTCACCCACATTCTGGCTAAAGTTAAAATCACATTGCGTTCGTCACCTTTAATGCTAGTTATCAACCCGGGCAACGATTCTTTAATTGCTTTTCGAATATCTGTCATCGGCACAGGCTCAATTACTTCTGTTGCCTTTGGTCCCAAAAGGTTAATACTATTTTTTCTTAGTTGTGCTAAAAGTATTGCTAAATCCGGATCATAAGTCGGCTCAGGAATATCTCCCTTTTCAAACTGCTCTCTTAGCCACTCGCCGTACATAAATTCATATCTGGGAGGAAAATGCCAAGGAATAATATCTTTTTGATTAATGACTGTAACTTCAAGAGGTCTCATATCTTTTGTGTTTCCTATTTTCCCAGATATAAGCATTAGTCTGTCTGTAAGATCTCTTCGAGTTCTTTCAGATAAACTACGATTTATTACAACCAAAATATCTACATCGCTATTAATGCGTAATCCTCCCATAACAGCAGAACCGTACAAATATATACCCACTAATATACTATCGAGTAGCTCCTCTATAATTTTCGATGCTTGAATTGCTTCTTTCGGTATTTCTTTGTTATTCATATTCTCGACTGCGAGCTCCTTTCGCGCAAACTTTCTGGGCATCCCGACACATATCTCGAGACCTTTATGGATGTAATTGGGGATGATTCCTTGGACTTATCCCGTACATTTAAATTAAAACTGGTTTATTTTAGAAGATTTTACTGCTTTCAAAAAATCCTCAGGTGCTTCTGCAAATTGCAGCTTTTCAAAATCTTTTTGCGGCATATGTTCTTTTAGAATGGTTAAACATTCCTCCAAATCATTTTTTCTATATCCGATTATTGGGTCTGTTAAAAAAGCAAATCCAAAATCAGAATACAATTTTATTGCACGAAAGCTGGATGGTTGTGTATGAAGAAATACCGGATAGTCATTCTCTTTAATACTTCTCATAACAATGGAAAGTAAAGCTCTACCAATGCCTGATCCTTCATAGTTTTTCCGGACTTTAAACCAATGTATTGTAGAAATTTTTTCATATGCCTTCCACGCAAAGCACGTCCCTATAGGAGTATCATTTTTATCACAAACAAATAAACACTTCTGAAAAAATAAATCTTCTTTACTTCCGTAAACATCATTAAAGTATTCCGTCATAAACCCATTATATTCTTTGGCAGATTTCACATCGTCAAACGGCATCTCTTTCCATATATCCAGTTCATCTCTTCTACATGTTCTAACATGATACTCATCTGACAACTCAGAAATGGCATTGGAATTTAATGCTTTGCACATCATAAAAAGATTTTTTTCAGGAATCCCATTTTCTAAATTCAAACTAGCTCGTTCCATGATTTTCTGTATTATGGGCGTTTTGGCGTCCGCATAGTGTTGAACATGCCTCCATTTATTCTTTGCCAAGTTTCGCTTAACTTGTGCATATTTGTCTCGATCAGCATCATTAGTCCGCAACCAATCTCGAAAACGTAACATTCTATCAATCTCTGATGTGCCCGAACTGAACACATGCAGATTGATGTCGGTATCGGGTCCTTTGAACAGGCGGTGTTCGAACCACTCGGGTTCCCGAATCCGCAATATATAGCCAGCTGATTCCAATGCCGGAACATAGGATAGCTCGTCGGCAGAGTCCTTCACAACCAGCAGCATATCAATTATTGGTTTGGCACAAAGCCCCGGTACCGAGGTCGAGCCTACATGTTCAATCTGCAAGGCTTTGTTGCCGAGTACTGAACGAATCCGGTTCGCTTCCTGTTCAAACAAATCAGACCAACTCGGATCGTATTCGACAAGAGTAATCGGTGCATTGTGCGGCTTAAGTTCAGCAACCATGTTTTTTTGCAGCTCTTCATCACTCCTTGGTGTGGAGTTATTTTCAGATAGCATCATATCGCACTCCTTTGCTGTTTATGTTGCGGGTGTTTCAATTTTATCTTTTCTCTTTTTTGTTGGCCGATACAATCAGCATCATGGGACGGCGCATTTCATCCTGCATCCCCGGAATATCCATCATGTTTTCCGGCGGCTGCGGCTCCACAATCTGATTTATTATAAAACCATTTGAAAGCAGTGTATTTAGATATGTGGTCAGTGTTCTATGATATTTTGTAACCTTTTCTCCCAAAAACACAGCTGTCCGTTTGCCCTCATAATAATAATTATCCACCGGAAAATGCAGTATTTCTCCTTTTTCGTTATAATGCCAGTCTTGTGTTCCATAGGCAGTAAAAACAGGATGTTCAACCGTAAAAACTAGCTTACCACCAGACTTCAGTATTCTATATATCTTTTTTACTAAAATCTCATAATCTGCTACATAGTGAAACGCAAGTGAACTTAATATTACATCAAAACTCTCCTCTGGGAATTCCACATCTTCTATAGCACAGCATTTATATTCAACCTGTGGAAAATGTGTTTTTTCTTTGGCTACCTCGAGCATTTTATGAGAAATATCAACACCTACAACAGAAGACGCTCCGTGTTCCATCGCATAAATACAGTGCCATCCATAGCCGCATCCTAAATCAAGCACACGCTTATCTTTAAAATCCGGCAATAGCTTTTTCAACGTTTCCCATTCACCTGCACCGGCTAAACCCTGCTGCGAGCGGCTCATTTGACTATATTTTTTAAAAAATATGGTCTTATCATATTTATTTTCTTTCATCTGAATTTCCTTTCGTTAAAAAGAATGTTGTCATTTTATTATTTTATGCGCTTCAACAAACAATATGTCAGGTATATCATTGCATTTGCAAAGCAGTCTGTTTTTAATAAAAATTGGGACTACTTTTGAGTAGCCAACAACACACTATTCATCTAAATTCAATGCCAATTACTTTGGTAAGTCTTTAATTTTTTGGTGCATCAATAAAAGTTGTCCCAAGCTGGCATTTAAGTGTCCTATTTTGTGCTGTGTGTGTTTAATTTTATCTGCTAGCAATTTTTCTATATTTTGACGGTCCTGGACTGACATTGTCTCAATCGCTTCGATTGTTTCTAATCGTTCATCAAGCTCAACTAGTTGCTGTATCTCTTTTAATGAGTAATCTAGGTGCTTGAGTTTTTGAATATGGGACAGTCGTTCAATATCCTTTTCATTATAACGTCGTGCATACTCATCACGGCTAGGGCTGACTAAGCCCAGTTTTTCATAATATCGGATTGTATCTTTTGACAGACCTGTTCTGATTACCACGTCATTCATTCTCAATTTGAACAACCTCTCTTGACATGGAGTTCACTCCATCTTTTAGAATAAGTATAACAAATAATTTTAGGAGTGAGTAAATGTTAATATTAAGAATTGTTACCTTTCTATACGGACTATTGACGATCATAGCAATTGGTGAAGAGGCAAAGTCCAATGGAATCCAATGGGTGCATGGCCTCTATCCGGTTTTTTCCTTATGTTTGATGTATATCGCTATCAAAGTTGAACCGAGCATTGTACTTTATATCGGTCTTCTTGGTTTATTCATCGCAGCTATCACTAGTGGTTTGATAACTAATACGTTTCAATGGAAACATATTATCGCGCGTTTGGTTATTTCACTCATTTTATTGTGGTCGTGGAACAATTTAAGTTAAACAAAAAAGCAGCTCCAAGGCTGCTCTAATTTTATTCCTATAATCTTTTATCTATTTCGTCTTATCAAAACTGATGACGGTTTTCCCCTGCGAGTGACCATGAGCAACCTTGTCTAGTGCTTCATTGATTTGTTCAAAAGAGTAAACGGAATCAATCGAAGATTTTACTTGAAGTTTTGTAAATAAATCTGAAATCTCTTGCAGTTGTCGACCATTTGCTTCAACAAAAACGAAATCATAGGTCACTCCATATTTATTAGCCAATTGATCAAATTTACGCCCGACAAGTCCAAATAACAACTGTTTCCATTTTGGAAGATTCATTCGTTTGGCAAAAGCACCATTTGGCATACCACGAAGAGAGACTAGCCGCCCATCCTTTTTAAGAATGCCCATTTGTTTCTCGGTCTCGATTCCCCCAAGTGTGTCAAGAACGTAATCAATTTGACTCAATATTTGCGTGTAGTTTTCAGTTTTGTAATCAATAAATTGATCGGCACCAAGCTTTATCACACGTTTTTTATTTGAGACGTTACCATTCGTAATGACTGTCAGTCCCTTGGCTTTTGCTATAGGAATGGCCATCGCTCCAACGCCGCCCGTACCACCTGAAATGAAAAGAGTTTTACCACTTTCAGCTTCCATCAGCTCCAATGCCTGGATAATCGTCAACGCAGTTAACGGAACGAAAAAGATGTTGACCAGTTCCCACCTACTACCTATTAATTATTGGATATCATTCCCAATTTCAATCGTTTCCAAACCCATTATACAAAAAATCAGCCTCTTGAATATGGTAAACACATTCAAAAAGCTGATATAACAACATATTACCCTTTTACCTTTTGCATCAATAATATCGTCTCAACATGCGTTGTATGCGGGAATTGGTCAACGGGTTGCACAGTAATGAGTTCGTAACCGAAGTCGCGTAACCACGTTAAGTCGTCCGCTAAACTCTTTGGACTACATGAAATATACACTACTTTGTCTGTTCCGAAACGGCCAATACTACGCATGACTTTTCCGCCTGCTCCACTTCTTGGTGGGTCCAGAACGAGTAAATCAGGGTGTCCCCAAGCCTCTTTCAGGTCGATTAAACCTTGACGTGCATCGCGGGTCATAAAGAATGTATTAGCTAGTCCGTTATCTTCCGCATTTCGTCTTGCAGAAATGATGGAATTCTCGACAATTTCGATTCCCGCTAAGTCTTTGCTATTTTTTGCTAATGGTAAACTGAATGTACCGACGCCACAGAAAAGATCCAGAACGCGCATGTCTTCGTTTACATCCGCCATTTCCAAAGCAAGTTCGACAAGTTTCTCGGCTTGGATCGGATTCGCCTGGAAGAATGTATCTGGCCAGATACGGTATTTGAAGCCGTTTAGTTCATCATTAATGTAATCACGTCCGTGCAAAATAAACGTCTCGTCTGCTTGGATTCTCTCCGCTGAAGAGGCATGTTCAACCCACTGCAGACTGACTAGGTTCTTAAATTGCGTGGTCAATCGTGTCACTAAATCGTCAGCCGCTGCTTGATATTTTCCTGGTCCTTCTGTCACGTAAAGGATAATCATCAGTTCATCGGTCGCAAAGGAGTAACGCATTAATAAGTTACGCAATAGCCCTTCTTGGGTTGTCTTTTCATAACCTGGTAAATCGTAATCTTTTTGCCATTTACTGATAGTGTGCTTCACGTCTACCATAATTTGCGGGGCTAAAATAGAATCTTCCAAATCGATAACACGGCGGAAGTTCCCTTGCTGATGCATACCAAGCTCACCATTAGGTCCAAAGGTTAATTCCATTTTGTTACGGTAACGATTCGGTTCGTCCATTCCGATAATCGGTTTTACGACTGATATGTCAAAATCTTTCTCTTGTAAATAGGTTTTGACCATGTCCATTTTATATTCTAGCTGTGCAGCGTATTTCATGTACTGAAGTGGAGTCCCACCAGAGACAGCTTCGTGGGTTGGAATGTCTAAATTCCGAGTCGGTCCTGGTTGCAGTAATTCGTCATACTCCACAACTGCTTTACGACGCCCTTTCGCATTGGGAATCGTTACACGTACAACATCTCCCGGAACAACATTCGTAACATTAATTGTTAAACCTCTTCCGTTCGACCCTCTTTCGGGTGGATGGATATGTTTAACATAACCGTATCCTTCGGGGGTAATCCTTTTAATTGTGACATCCAAAACTTCTGTTGGATATGTTTTCTTTTTCATATACTCACCTCAAAAATTTTCTCGATTCAACGCTTGTATCTTTTCTATTATACTCGAGTAAGTGAGATTAAACACTACCATTTAGTGGGTTATGGGATTGAGAAACGCTGACTCAAATCTATTTTCTCGTTTGAGTCGGCGTTTTGGACGGATAACGCTGACTCAAATCTATTTTCTCGTTTGAGCCGGCGTTTTGGCTCGATAACGCTGACTCAAACCCAGTTTCCCGTTTGAGTCGGCGTTTTGGCTCGATAACGCTGACTCAAACCCAGTTTCTCGTTTGAGCCGGCGTTTTGACTCGATAACGCTGACTCAAACATCTTTTCCCATTTGAGTTAGCACCCCTTGCCACATGAAAAAACACACCAACCATTTTCAGAATGGCGGTGTGTTCGTAATCAATTATTTATTAACATTTTCCAATGCAACGACACACTCTACGTGCAGTGTTTGCGGGAATAGGTCAACAGGTGTTACTTCAGTTGCTTTGAAGCCTTTTTCATCAAATAATGCCAAGTCGCGCGCCAATGTAGATGGGTTGCAGCTCACATAAACGATACGGTCTGGATTCATTTCAACAGCTGCATCGATGAATGATAGCTCCAAACCTTTACGTGGTGGGTCGACTAAAATGACATCTGCTTTAACGCCTTTTTCTGCCCATTGTGGTAGCAATTCTTCGGCTGCTCCAACTTCAAATGTTACGTTAGAAATATTATTTTCTTCTGCGTTGCGTTTTGCCATTTCGATTGCATCTGGAACGATTTCCATTGCAAATACGTGCTCAGCTTTATCAGCAAGTGCAAGCGAGATTGTTCCGATTCCACAGTAAGCATCCACAACTGTTTCTTTCCCAGTTAGTTTTGCTGCTTCTAGTGCTAGAGAGTACAATTCTTCGGTTTGTTTTGGGTTAATTTGGTAGAACGATTTTGAGCTGATCGCAAATGTATGACCCAACAATGTATCGTGGTACGCATCTTCGCCATATAAAACAATGTTCTCTTCGCCCAAAATAACATTTGTACGTCTTGGGTTGACGTTTTGAACAATGCTGACAACTTCTGGCAATGCTTCACGAATATCTGGAATAATTTTGCTCAATGGGAATAGTTTCGCCGTACGCGTTACTAAAACAATCATCATTTCGCCTGTGTAGTAACCGCGACGTACCATAATGTGACGGATATTCCCGATATTTTTACGTTCGTCATAAGGTTTGATACCGTACTCTTGTAAAATATCACGCACTTTAAGAATCGCTTCGTCGATTTTTGGATCTTGAATATGGAAATTTTCCATTGGGATTAATTCGTGTGTGCCTTTACGGAAGAAGCCTGTTACCAATTTACCATCTTTACCACGTACAGGAATTTGTGCTTTGTTACGGTAACCCCATGGATTACTCATACCAATTGTCTCGTGAACTTTGATGTTTGGTAATTTAGCGATACGTTTCAAGTCTTGAACAACCATATTTTGTTTGAACGCAAGTTGTGCGCTATAACGCATATGTTGTAAAGGCATTGTTCCAACGCGTGTTCCCAATACATCTGTTGTTGGGATGCGGTCTTCTGAGGTTGTCAAACGCTCTACGATACGTGCGAAACCATATGATTTACCAAGTTTTGTTACTTTGATTGTTGCTGTTTCGCCTGGTAGACCGTCTACAACGAACAATGGGTAACCATCAACTTTTGCGACACCTAATCCTTCCGACGTTAAATCTTCAAATGCAGCTGTTAAGATTTCGTTCTTAGCAACAGGTAATCCTTCATAATTGTTTTTCATTTATATACTCCTTCAAAAATGTCCATTTAGATACAAGTTTATTATAGCAGACAAAACGTGAAATAAAATGAATAAGATTCTCAGAATCCTGTCAGATAATTGGCATGATTTACTACTAGTCTCTTATAGCCCAGAAAAGAGGCTGGCGACAACGACGTCCCAGCCTCTTCTAAACCACTATTCATCTTCAACACCTGTATCATCAGGCGCGCCGTCAAGGAAGTTTGATTCACTTACGTAAATACGCACCAATGCACGTGTTTGCATAACGCGCATGCGACGTTCTCTTGCTTCTTCAAGTTGCGCTTCTGCTTCCAGGCGATCCGCTTCTGCACGTTCCGCATCGATTTCATCTGGACTTTGAGCGATGGTACTGAAAATATTGACAGCATCGTCCGCAACTTCGGCTACACCGCCAAAAACAGCTAATATTTTTTCAACGCCGTCATTAACGATTTTCAAAACCCCATCACCCAGAACAGTCGAAAGGGGCGCATGTCTGGGTAAAATACCAAGCGTGCCATCAATTGCGCGCATCACGACTTTATCTGCTTCCTCAACAAACTTCACACCTCGGGGAGTGGTAATTGTTACGGTTAATTTTTTCGCATTATTTGCCATGTTACTCACCCTGCTGGTTCTTGTACTTTTCCACGACTTCGTCAATTGTTCCGACGTTCAAGAAGTAACCTTCTGGAATATCATCATGAACCCCTTCGATAATTTCACGGAATCCACGTAACGTTTCTTCAATCGTCACATAGCGGCCCGGTACAGTCGTGTACTTCTCAGCAACATAGAATGGTTGTGATAAGAAACGTTGTACTTTTCTGGCACGGCTGACGATTTGTTTATCTTCATCCGACAGTTGGTCCATACCTAAAATTGCAACGATATCTTGCAAATCTTTGTAGTGTTGCAAAATACGTTGCACACCTTGGGCAACTTGGTAGTGCTCTGCACCCACGATATCCGCTTCCAAAATACGCGAAGAAGATGCCAATGGATCAATCGCCGGATAGATTCCTTGCTCAACAATCGAGCGCGAAAGCACGGTAACAGCATCCAAATGGGCAAACGTTGTTGCAGTTGCTGGATCGGTAAAGTCATCTGCCGGCACATAAATTGCTTGAACCGACGTGATGGATCCAGACTTCGTTGACGTAATTCGTTCTTGTAAGGAACCGATTTCGTTCGCTAGAGTCGGTTGGTACCCAACTGCACTTGGCGTCCGTCCGAGTAGTGCTGAAACTTCAGAACCAGCTTGGACAAAACGGAAAATATTGTCGATAAACAACAAAACGTCCTGTTGCTTTTCGTCACGGAAATATTCTGACATACTTAATCCGGTTAAACCGACACGCATCCGGACGCCTGGTGGTTCGTTCATTTGACCGAACACAAGCGCTGTGTTTTCAATAACACCAGAATTTTTCATATCGTAATACAAGTCATTTCCTTCACGTGTCCGCTCGCCTACCCCAACAAATACTGAGTAACCGCCGTGTTCTTGGGCAATACTGTTAATCAATTCCATGATTAAAACAGTTTTCCCTACACCTGCTCCACCAAACAAACCAATCTTACCACCTTTAGAGAACGGACAAAGCAAGTCAATCGCCTTAATTCCCGTTTCCAAAACTTCCGGTTGTGATTGTTGATCAATCAAGCGTGGTGCCTCTCTATGAATCGGCCAATATTCTTTCGCTTCAATCGGTGGTTGATTATCGATTGGTTCGCCCAGAACGTTTACCATTCGGCCTAATACTTCTTCACCCACAGGGACTTTAATCGGCCCACCGGTATCGAATGCTTCCATTCCGCGGATTAATCCGTCTGTTGGGTGCATAGCAATACAACGAACGCTGTTATCGCCCAAATGTTGCATAACCTCGACTACAATGGTTCCATCCTCGAAAGGAATGTTAATCGCATTATAGAGACGCGGTACTTCTTCTTCGAAACGGATATCTAGAACCGCTCCGATTACTTTTGTGATCGTTCCTTTGTTTTTATCTGTCATATCGTTCACCTATTATCAAAAGTTTGACCCTCCTATTATTTCGCTCAATTCTTGCGTGATGTCTGCTTGACGTTGACGGTTGTATTGCAGATTCAAATCATCAATAATTTCCTCTGCATTTTTGCCCGCTGCATCCATGTTGACCATCCGTGCAGCCTGCTCGCTTGTATGCGATTCTGAGTATGCCCGGAACAAGTTCATGTGCAAATACAAGGGGATAATGTGATCAATGAAGGTGTCGATTCCCTGTTCATAAATACGGTCCGAATCTTCTGTCGTTCCTTCACCAGGAACATCGATTGGCAAGAGTTGCTCGACCATAGGATGATGGGTCATAACGTTCTCAAAGTCTGTATACGCGATGAAGATTTCATCAACTTCCTCTGATAAGTATAAATCCGTCATCCATTTCGCCAAACTCAGCGTTCCGTAATATACCTGCGAATCAGATACATCGGTTATTCTTCGAATGATATTTTTCTTTCTTTTCCTAAAAAACGAATCACCAATTGAGCCAACAACGAGTATTTTTTCGTTTTTACCTTCATTCATATGTTTCAATGCTTTGGTTAAGATGTTGGCATTGTAACTACCCGCAAAGCCGCGGTCACTTGTTAAAACGACATATAACGAGTTTTTTACTTCTCGTCCTTCGTAAAAGATGTGATTGGCAGCCTTTTTCAAGCTGCCCACTTCTTCCACTTGGCGTTTTAGTCCGTCGTAGATGGGACGGACTCCCTCTAATTGTGTCCTTGCTTGATTCAGTTTGGTGGAGGCAATCATATCCATCGCTCGAATAATTTGTTCAGTCGAGCCGACGTTCGCGATTCTTTCTTTAATCTCTCTAATCGACGCCATTTATGATTCCTCCTAACTGTAATTGTATTGGTCTTTGACCGTGCTGATAATGCTGTCGATTTCTTTTGCAAGTTCATCAGTCACATTACCTGTCTTTTTAATTTCAGCCTTGATTTCTGGGTGACGTGATGTAACGTACTTCAAGAAATCATTCTGGAATTGGCGGACACGGTTAACTTCAACATCTGCAAAATGACGATTACTCAAAGCATAGAATACTAATACTTGGTTCTCGATGGACATCGGGCGGTACTGAACCTGTTTCAATACTTCCATAATCCGCTTTCCATGCTCTAGACGGTCCAGTGTGTCTTGATCCAAGTCACTACCGAACTGGGAGAAAACGGATAATTCTTTATACTGCGCAAATTCAATTCGGACTGGTCCTGCTAACTTCCGCATTGCTGGGATTTGAGCTGAACCACCTACCCGGGATACCGATAGACCCGGATTAATCGCCGGACGAACGCCGTTATTGAACAAGTTCGCTTCCAGATAAATTTGTCCGTCTGTTATCGAAATAATGTTTGTCGGAATATAGGCAGAAATGTCGCCACCTTGCGTTTCCACAATCGGTAAGGCAGTCAAAGTTCCGCCACCGTATTCTTCACTCATGCTGGCAGCACGTTCAAGTAAACGTGAGTGCAAGTAGAAGATGTCTCCAGGATAGGCTTCACGACCTGGTGGACGTCCTAACAGTAAACTGATTGTCCGGTAGGCAACCGCATGTTTCGATAAATCATCATAAATGACTAAAACATCTTTACCTTTATACATCCATTCTTCAGCAATGGCACAGCCTGCATAAGGTGCGATGTATTGAAGCGGCGCTGATTCGCTCGCTCCTGACATCACAACAGTGGTGTATTCCATTGCCCCTGTTTCTTGTAATGTTTTAATAATACGTGCCATAGTCGACGTTTTTTGTCCAATACCTACGTAGACACAGTAGACGTCTTTACCTTTTTGATTAATAATTGCATCAATCCCAATTGCCGTTTTACCGGTTTCACGGTCACCAATAATCAATTCCCGTTGCCCTTTTCCAATTGGAACTAAAGCATCAATTGCTTTGGTTCCAGTCTCCAAAGGTCTTTCTACCTCACGACGCATAATAACACTTGGCGCCTGACTTTCAATCTTACGATAACCATCTGGGGCAATGGCACCTTTCCCATCAATCGGTTCACCAAGTGCGTTAACCACGCGACCCAACATACCATCACCAACTGGAACTTCTGCCATGCGGCCTGTCAGTTTTACAGGGTCACCCTCTTTGATACCCGCATCGGACCCAAGAATCACCACTCCAATACTATCGCTATCTAAGTTCAATGCCATTCCGGTTGTACCGTCTGCAAATTCAAGCAGTTCGCCACTCATAGCGTTCTTCAGTCCGTGAACTTGGGCAATTCCATCTCCGACTTGGATAACAGAGCCTGCTTCAGTAAATTCCATTTGATTGGAATAGGCTTTTATTTCTTCTTTTAATATTCTGCTTATTTCTTCAGGATTTACTTGCATCCATAGCCCCTCCTCTCTTTAATCGCTCTTTCATTCTCAATAATTCTGTGCGTAGTGTACCATCAAATACCTGACCATCCACTAAAATGTAGAATCCGCCCAAGACATCGGGGTCAACCACTGTCTGAATGGGCACCGTCTTATTCAAACGTTTTTTCAAGATACTGTGGATATGAGAAAGTTCTTGTTCAGTCAGCTCTTTGGCCGAGACAACCCGTGCTTCAACAATTCCCAACTTCTGGTTGGCGGCATCAATAAATGCGTTCAACGCCGGAATAATGGCCTGTTCTCGTTGTTTATCGAACATGAGAAACAGCAGCCCCATCAGCTGCTCACTCACTTGATCGGCAAAGGTTGTTTTTAATAGTGCTTGTTTCTTTGCATTGGCAATATGTGGGTGTATCAGAAATTGTTCGACGTCTCTTTCACTCAAAGCATCACGGACACGTGCAACTTGCGCAACATCTTCTTTCAATGTTCCATTTTCTTCGGAGAGCTCCAACAGAGCATTTGCGTAACGATTCTCTAACTGATCCATGATGACTCCTCCAACTGAGCAATCATATCTTCAAAGTAGTCTGCTTGGGCTTTATCGTCCAAGTTCTCTGCCAAATATTTCCCGGCAATAACTGAAGAGAGCTCAATAATATGGAGACGCGATTCTTCTTTCAGACGTTCTTTATCTCCAGCAATCTTCGCAAGCGATTGTTGCTTCATCTTGTCTGCCTCTTGAACAGCTTCTTCCAGAATTACTTTTCTCTGATCATTTGCTTCTACTCGCGCCGCTTCCAGGATTTCAGTCCGTTCTTTTTCAATTTCAGTTATTTTCGTTTCGTATTCAGCTATCAAAGCCGTTGCTTTAGCCATTGTCTCTTCTGCCTCGTCACGACTATTTTGAATGCGGTCACTCCGCTTCTCCATAAATTCTTTGACAGGCTTATAAAGTAGATAGGTGAGTACAGCAGCCAAAACAATCCCATTGAATAATTGGAAACCGATTTGTATAAGTGTCTGAGCATCCAGTCCGAATACACGACCTTCCGGTACTGCTTGAGTGGAGAGAATTATTAGTTTATTCAATTCTCACGTCCTCCTTCCCTCAATCTTTCAATCTGTTCGCGCATCCCTTATTACAGTAAGCTGACTAATGTATCAATCAGTGGGTTCGCGAATAGCATGATGATTGCGATTAGAAGACCGTAAATACCTGATGTCTCAGACATAGCCAAACCAACGAACATTGTTGAACGAATGTCATCTGCCGCTTCTGGTTGTCTTCCAATTGATTCGATTGCCTGTGCTGCAATTTTTGCTTGCCCAAAAGTAGTAAGTACCCCGTTAAGTAAAGCGATTGCCGCCGCAATATGTACAATTCCAATTACTGTTGCTAATGATTCCATGTTGTAATTCCTCCATTATTTGGTTTTTTATTTTTATTCTGCTGCACCTTTTACATACATCAAACTTAAGATGACAAAAATATATGTCTGCAATGCTCCAAAGATAATATCAAAGAACGCATGCAGCAAAGCCGGAATCCCTATTTGTGTAAAATAAGGCATCAAGCCATAGTAGAGAGTTAATATGATTGTCCCTGACAACATATTTCCGAAAAGACGGAAACTCAATGACACCGGTTTTGCGATTTCACCAATCAAGTTGAGTGGGAAAAAGATAAAGTGCGGGTCAAAGAAACTTTTTAGGTATGCTCCCTTTTGGTGTTTGAATCCCATCCCGAGCATCAAGATAAAACTGGCAAATGCTAAAGCAAAGGTCGTTGCCCAATCAGCTGTCGGTGCCCGTAGACCGAAAATACTCATCAGGGCACTGAACAAGACAAACATGAATACCATGAAATACCAAGGAGCGATATAAGAAAGTTTCTTACCTAATGTGTTGGTGATGAAGTTATCGAACATTTCAATAACGGCTTCAATTGCATTTTGAAAGCCTGCTGGGATTTCTTTAAACTTCTTCAATTTAGAGCGTGTATAGAGAGCAATCAGTGTTAATACCAACATAATGATCCAGGTATTGACGATTGTTTCTGTAATCCAAATATCGATACCAAAGATATTCCAAATTGCATAGTTTTCAATATTTAACACGCATGATTCACCTCCTCTTCCTTATTATGTTCCAACAACTTATTTTCTCCTATAGATAAGCTGTTCGAGGTACAATGCCAATTGAAAAGCAATGATACCGGCTGCCACGCCCCATAAACTGACTTGTGGTACGACCGCTCCTGTGAAAAGAACTACTCCAGTGACGAAAAGACGGAATAATTGCTGTAAACTTACATAATTTCCAGCTTTTTTCTTGTCCATTCCCAATGCGCGATCGACTGCGCGTTCCAACACAAACACTTTCCAAATGCTGACACCTGTCCCAAGCAACGTGCCTAATAAAAAGGGTAAAAATGCCAGGGAACGATAATAAATAAAAGAAGCAACTACGAATAGTGCCGCGATTCCTACAATGGTTATTATCATTCGCTTAGCTAATGGTGATACTTTCATAAATCTCCCTCTTCCTTATGTTTGTCTTCATCTGACCAATTAAACAAAGATTTTATCGCTGCTCCGACCCCAAAAAAGGAAAAGAGTAAGAGGAGCCACGGTGATGTATGGAAAAAGTTATCTAAAAATTTTCCCAAAAAAACACCTATTAATACAGATGCTGCCATCGTTACACCAACTTGGGAGAAGTTTGCAAGCGCCTTGGCAGTCTGATTCGTTTGAGTGGGTTTCTTTTCTTTATCTGGCTTAACCACAAAAAGCCCTCCTCACTGTTCTCCAAAGGAAAAAAGAGACATTCAGGAAGATTGTCAGTCTGTGAATGTCTTTTATCAATTGGCCCAACGTTGGTTATTGTTTTAATCTTGCGATAAATATTATAACACATTAATAACAATAGCATATAAATCCAGGCTCTGGCAACAAAGAATTCAAGTAAACCTAAAATTATTTGTTAAGTAAAGGTTAAGATTCTTAAGCTTTATTTAACATCCAAATCTTCTAACGCCTTCACAAATTCATTTTTCTTTTCTTTTGCATCTACTGAATCAATGTAGTTCATCGGGTTCCCGATGACTCGTAAATGGTGATGCAAATTTGTAAATTGAATCGGGGCGTCACCACCATATTCCCCGTCTAAATTTATCATGAGCCGTTGCCCATCCAATGATTCTGCTTTTACGAAGGACGTATGTTTATACAGAACGCGGGGATCGTCACAGTGCTTGCCATTCCGAATGAGCATACCGATTAGTTGTAAGATATCCAATATATTGGCCGTCTTAATGACAAACAAAGTAAAGGTTCCGTCCCCAATCGTTGCCCCTGGATCAATCGGTGAAACGCCACCGACCGTATTTGTCAAAGTGACAAAGAGCATGGACGCTTCCCCTTCGTATATACCGCCATCATAGGTAACTCGCATTTGAATAGGTTTCACTCGGGGCAACTTCTCAGCCCCCTTAATTAAGTAAGCAAGGTAGCCAAATAACGCTTTCATTTTGACGGGTGCTTCGTAGGTTATATCAGAGAGATGTCCTGCGGCTGCAATATTCATAAAGTATGTATTGCCGGTCTTTCCAATATCCATCGGGATGGCTTCTTGGGACACTAAGAAGCGGGCGGCTTCTAGCAAATCATGACGGGGTATTTGCAGAGACCGGGCATAGTCATTCGTCGTTCCAGCAGGAATAATACCAATCGTCGGGCGTTTCTCTAGCCCCGCGACCCCATTGATTACTTCACTGACGGTCCCATCGCCCCCTGCTGCCACAATCAAATCGAAGCCTGCTTGTGCTGCTCGCTTTGCTTCATTAGATGCTGATAAATATTCTGCGGTTGTTTCATACGTACTGGTTTCATAGCCAGCCTGTTCGAATATTCTTAAAATATCCAACAGATATTTAGTAATTTGTTCACGGCCTGAAGAAGGATTATATATAATACGTGCGCGCATACTGCACCTCCTTGGTCTTTGATTTTATTATACATTACTTTATGTACAAAAGAGGCTCGAAATGGTATGCTATTTCTTGTATTTTACACATCCCCCATTCAACTTTTTGTAAAAGTTGCTTAAATTAAATTATAAAAGGCATCTCTTCATGCTTTCATCTTGTTACCATTTTTTACCCTAGCACTTCCCTCTGGCTTTTTTCAAGAATCTCCCTTAATATATGTAGTAGTTATTTTATGTTAAACCACAACATATTGTGGTTTATTAAGATTGAGGAGTGATTCGAGTGGCTACTGAAATAAATTCTACTTTAAAGCATGGTTACGAACAATTGAACAAAGACATCGAACAATTTGATGCAGTATTCCCGATTACCGAGGATATGAATATTACTTATAATGGCGTAGCGCGCTTAGTTATGTTGGACCGCTACTCTTTCAAAGATACAAAGAAAACGACCCTTAAAGAAGGCGACTTCGTTCTCTTAACGGTTAAAGAAGATCCGAAGTACCCAGCACGCGGTACTGGTACGATTGTTTCTTTGGACTGGGAAAAAGGTGAAGCACTTGTTCAAGTTTCTGAAGAATACCGTGCAACAATTGACACATTCAGTGAAGCTGAAGACGGCATTGTAAAACGTGCCATCATTACTTTGGACAAGCCCTTGGAGCTATACTATGAACAAATCGCAATGCGTAATGCGCACGGTTTGGCACAAGTAGAGATTTCTCCTGAAAAACGTTATGAAGCTTTTGTAAAATTCTACGAAGAACAAAAAGTTAAAAACTTTATCCCTGCAGGACGCGTCTTATATGGAGCAGGTTCTGGTACGGATGTCACATACTTTAACTGTTACGTAATGCCAATGGTTCCAGACTCACGTGGTGGCATTTCTGACCACCGTAAAAAAGTAATGGAAATCATGAGCCGTGGTGGTGGTGTTGGTACGAATGGTTCGACACTCCGTCCGCGTCACGCATTAGCACGTGGGGTTAATGGTCGTTCATCCGGTTCTGTTTCTTGGTTGGATGATATCGCGAAATTAACGCACTTGGTTGAACAAGGCGGTTCCCGTCGTGGTGCACAAATGATCATGTTGACAGATTGGCACCCAGATATTATCGAATTTATCATTTCAAAAATGCAAAACCCACGTATTTTACGTTACATCATCGAGAACTTCGAAGATGAGCAAATTCGTACGTTGGCGCATAACAAATTGAGATTTACGCCATTTTCACCAAAAGAAACAAACATGTACACAGGAATCTTGAACTACAAAAATATCCCTGGTAACGGCGGATTTGATGATTCTGTGATTCGTGATGCTGAATTGAAATTGCGTGATGGTGGTACATATACAGTTAATGATTCTGAGTTCCTAACCGGAGCAAACATTTCTGTTTGTATTACCGATGAATTCATGGCAGCTGTTAAAGCTGACGCTGAATACGAACTACGCTTCCCGGATGTTGAAAACTACTCTGAAGAAGAAATGGCACATTACGATGCTGAGTGGGTAAATGTTGGTGATGTTCGTGAATGGGAAGCTGCCGGCCATGCCGTACGTGTTTATCGTTCCATTAAAGCACGCGAATTGTGGAAATTAATCAACGTGTGTGCGACATACGCTGCTGAGCCAGGAATCTTCTTCATCGACAATGCAAACAAAATGACAAATGCGCAAGCATATGGTCAAAAAGTTGTTGCTACAAACCCATGTGGTGAGCAACCTCTTGCTCCTTACTCTGTTTGTAACTTGGCTGCTGTTAACTTGGCAGAAATGGTTAATAAAGACTTACAAATGGTCGACTTTGCGAAATTGGAAAAAACAGTTCGTATGGGCGTACATATGCAAGATAACGTTATTGATTCAACGCCTTACTTCTTGGAAGAAAACCGTATCCAAGCACTTGGCGAACGCCGTGTTGGTTTAGGAATCATGGGATTAGCAGATATGTTAATCTACTGTGGTGTCCGCTACGGTTCTGAAGAAGGAAACCAATTAATCGATCAAGTATTCCAAACAATCGCCGTAACTGCTTACGAAGAGAGTATTGAACTTGCGAAAGAACGCGGAAGCTTCCCGTTCTTAGTTGGTGAAACAGGTCGCGAAACACAAGAATTGCGTGAGAAATTCGTTAACTCTGGTTTCATGAGCCGCATGCCTGAACACGTTCGTGAAGGCGTCTTGAAATACGGTATCCGTAACTCTCACTTGTTGACAGTTGCGCCTACTGGTTCGACTGGTACAATGGCCGGTGTTTCAACTGGTTTAGAACCTTACTTCAGTTTCTCTTACTTCCGTTCTGGACGTTTAGGTAAATTTATCGAAGTAAAAGCTGAAATCGTTCAAGAGTACTTGGACCGCAATCCAGATGCTGACCCAGATAACTTGCCGGACTTCTTTACTACTGCAATGGCATTATCACCAGAAGAACACGTGGATGTTCAAACAACGATCCAACGTTGGGTAGACAGTTCTATTTCTAAGACAGTAAACGCCCCGCGCGGTTACAATGTTGAACAAGTAGAGAAAATCTACGAGCGTCTCTATGATGGTGGTGCTAAAGGTGGTACGGTTTACGTTGACGGAAGCCGTGACTCACAAGTACTAACTTTGAAAGCAGAAGAGAATCTTTTCGAAGATGATTATGAAGCAAACGAAAAAGAAGCCAAAAAAGTAAATAAAGATAAAACGTTCTTAGTTGAGTCGATTGTTGACCTGGAATCAACAGACGTAACGATTGGTAATGAAATTGGCGATACGTGTCCAATCTGCCGTATCGGTACGGTTGAAGATTTAGGTGGCTGTAACACATGTAACAACTGTGCAGCACAACTGAAGTGTGGACTATAAAAGAAGTGATTGAAGTCGTGAGCGGATTGCCGCTCGCGACTTTTTTGTTGTATTAGGGTTTTATAAGCTTCTGAGGGAACATCAATTGTTTTCACGTGTTTGTCTTATGTAAAGTAAAGTGAGCAATGATTGGTACTTCATTACCCAGTTCCGTTCCAAAGTGAGCAATGATTGGTGCTTCATTACCCAGTTCCGTTCCGCATACATACTAGTTTGAAGGAATAATCTGCCTAATTTTTGGATAGAGAGCTTGAGGCCTTCCTCTCCAAGCTGTCTAAGCTTCGAAACATTTAAAAGCGTGGTATACTTATTACACTAGAAATTAAAGGATTGAAAGATATGACAAGAGAAGAAATTCATAGTAAACTTGCGCTTCTGCCCGACTTGCCAGGTTGTTATATCATGAGAAATTCCGAAAATGAAATCATTTATATCGGTAAAGCGAAAAATTTACGAAGCCGTGTTAAGTCTTATTTCCAACAAAAACACGAGGGTAAAACAGCGCTCCTCGTTGCTGATATCGACCATTTTGAATTCATTGTAACGAAAACCAACAAGGAATCACTCCTGTTGGAAATCAGTCTCATTAAACAATACCAACCAAAATATAATATTAAGTTAAAACAAGGAACGATGTATCCTTATTTAAAAGTGACAAACGAAAAAGATCCGCAACTCATCATTACGTCTATCGTAGAAGATGACGGCGGTGTTTACTTTGGTCCCTATCCCCATGTCTATGCTGCTACGGAAACCCAACAGTTCATCCAGAAAGTTTACCCGTTGCGGAAATGTGCCCGCAATTCCAAACGTGCGTGTCTCTATTATTCGATGGGCCAGTGCATTGGTTGCTGCGACCATGACGTTACTCAAGAAGAATATGCAACTCAAATTCAAAAAATTAGCCGTTTCCTAAATGGCGAAGTGAAAGAAATCAAACAGAATCTCGTTGAAAAGATGCACGATGCTGCAGAGCGGTTGGATTTCGAGCAGGCTGCTGACTACCGTGACCAAATTCGTTACATTGAGACAACGGTTGAAAAGCAAACCATTATGTCGCGTGATTATACCAACCGTGATGTTTTTGCCTTCTTTATGGATAAAGGTTGGTTATCCATTCAAGTGTTCTTATTGAGACAGTCGACAATCATCAAACGTGAAGCTGCTCTTTTTCCTTGCTACGGAACGCCTGAAGACGAATTATTGTCATTTATTATGCAGTTTTACCAAGAACAAAATCATATTCTGCCAAAAGAAATATTGGTGCCGAAAGGGATTGACACAGAGTTGTTGGCGGAGACCTTGGAGACAACCGTTCGTATTCCCAAACGCGGGAACAAAAAAAGTATGCTCGACTTGGCAACGACCAACAGTGAACTGGCCCTCAATGAGAAGTTTTTGCTGATTGAGCGTTCTAAGCACAAAACAGTCGGAGCTATCCAAGAATTGTCCGAAGCGCTTGGAATCGCGTATATTGAGACGATTGAGGCCTTTGACCATTCCAATATCCAGGGTACAAATCCGGTTTCTGCCATGGTCGTTTACAAGGACGGGAAGCCGGAAAGAAAAGCGTATCGGAAATACAAAATAAAAACAGTTGAAGGCAGTCACGAATTTGCGACTACACAAGAAGTCATTCGTCGCCGTTACACACGGCTCTTGCGTGAACAGAAGCCGCTACCCGATTTGATTTTGATGGACGGCGGAAAAATACAAGTGCGTGCTGCCAAAGAAGTTCTGGAAGATGAACTCGGTTTGGATATCCCGGTTGCTGGTATGGTAAAAGATAACAAACACCGCACAGCTTCCCTATTATTTAACGATGAACTAGTGGAATTAGATCCGCGTAGCCAAGCATTCCATCTGGTGCAACGGATTCAAGATGAAGTCCACCGTTTCGCCATTACTTTCCACCGCCAAGTTAGAGGAAAAAACAGTTTCTCTTCCCAATTGGATCAAGTAGAGGGTGTCGGTCCGAAGACGCGGACCAAAGTTTTGAAACACTTCAAAACGATGAAAAAAATGCGCGAAGCCGAGCTCGAAGAATTTCAGAAGCTTGGCATCCCGTTAAAGGTCGCAGAAAACATCAAAGAATCATTTAAAACAGAAGTGCCGAAATAAGTCGGACATGTTATACTAAATAGACGCTATCTGTATAGTGAAGGAGGAGAAACAAAATGAAATTAATCGTTGATAGTGCTTGCGACTTATCGTTATCCTATTTGGAAGAACATAATGTTATTGTGGTACCATTATCTGTTATCGTGGACGATAAAGAATATATGGATATGTTCGAAATCAAAAACGACCAAATTTATGCACTAATTAAAGAAGGAAAACACCCACGTACGAGTCAAGTCCCTTTAGATAAATTTGATACCGCGTTTAGAAAGTTGGCTGCAGAAGGCGAGAGCGCCTTGTACATTGCCCTATCTTCTGACTTATCTGGAACCTATCAAGCGGCGGTATTAGCCGGCTCACAAGTAAGAGAAGAATATCCTGATTTTAATCTGCGGATTATTGATTCTCGTCAAGCTTCTTTAGGAATTGGGTTGATGGTTCGCGAAGCCATTCAAATGATAGAAGACGGCTTTGATGCAGAAGTTATTTCTGAACGTATTACATTTATGGCTGATAATGTAACTTCTATATTTACGGTTGAAGATTTAAACTACTTGGCTGAAGGTGGCCGTTTGTCCAAATCTAGTGCTTTTCTAGGCGGATTATTAAACATCCATCCTTTACTTGAAGTTGTGGATGGTAAACTGGAAGCACAAGAGAAATTCCGCGGTCGTAAACGCGTACTGAATCGTATGTATGATCGATTGAGCGAAGCAACTCATATGAACGAACAAACAGTTTTGATTGTTCATACGAACGATTTCGAGACAGTAAATGAAATGAAGAAACATATTGAAGCAGAATTTGGTCCTAAAGAGGTTATCGATTACCCAATCGGTGCGGTTATTGCCGCGCATACGGGAATTGGCACCCTGGGATTGTTCTTCATGAATCAGTATAAATAAGGAGAGTGTGGGAAAAAAGGCGTTTAGATCCGAATCACTGGAGCGAATAAGCACAGGATGGGCGAAGACCATCCGCGCATTATTTCAGTAGCACTGTGGGCTGAAGCCCAAGTGTATCATGTTTGTAAGCTGATAAAGCAGTAACAACCATGACAAAGCGGATGTCGGATCTGCCTTTTTGAGCACGTTTACGCCACTATATTCGTTAAATAAAAGCGGGGCCGGAAATACCACAATTTTGGTATTCACGGCCTCGCTTTATTATCTTTTTTGTGGAAATGGAACAATGTTTCCGCCAGTCGTTTTATCTGGAAAAGGCGGTCGATTTTTTTTACGCAACATCACACTTATTTTGATGTCCTCGTCGTCTAAATCTTCACTTTCAAAACGAGCAAAGAGAATTTCGTCATTGTCCATTAAGGCCGCAAGGATATTGTTATCATTGCGCGGAATATAGCCCAATATAAATCCGTCATCAAATGTCACCGCAATCGCATGCGGATCATAGGCGTTATCCGGCTCACGCACCAGTTGTAGAACTTTTCCTTTTTTGACGTTTTCTTCGACAGCCGTCAAATCAACAAAGTCAGTTCCAACAATTTTTGTTCCTAGTATCACAATGTCTGAAGCTACCTCTTGTTCAACCGGCGTTAAAAGCGGTAAGTACTTTATTTCTTTTTGAGTCCCTATTTCGGTATAAAGTAAACGCGAAATCAAGCGTTTATTTTTTTTATTTTCTTCTATCTCATTCAATGTTTCCAATGCTGTTAAAACTGTTTCATCATCTTCCCACTCGTCTGCATATTTACGCAATACAAGTAACGCATAGCGACGCAATTTTGGTTGATAATAATTTAGCAGCTTGATACACCATTCAATATCAAAGAAATCTTTTTCAATCATGTTTTTTACCAATGCTTCCAACCACATATTAATTTTCACCAAATCACTCGAATCCGGTTCGGTCTCTTCACTGAATAATAAAGGCAGTTCGAAAAGCTGCTCACTAACCAAACTGAACAGATAATCACTTGCATCCTGGAAATATATTTCCGGATAGTGAACGAGGAAGAAATCAAGTAAATTAAGACCTAATGGATTGCGCGTCAATAAAGAACCAAAATTACGAAAATTTGGTTTTAATTCTAGAAACTGTAAAGCGTTCACAACGAGATAGTCCGTTTCACCTGGATTTCGCATTTCTTTCAGCAACGTGTGCTCCCACTTCGGCTTATTCAAATAAACTTCGATGGTACGAATCAATTTCTCATAGCGATCAAAGCGGTAATTCCAATAGCTATTCAGCTTATCGGTAGCCTTCGTTTGTGAATCTAAATAGTGATAATCGTATTTCCAACTATCAATCACTTTTAGCCAGATGGTAACCAATGCAGCCTGGTCAATGAAGGTATTGGCAAATTCACGATTCTCAACTAACTTTTCCATAAACGTCAACGCTTCGCTTGCTAACGACTTTTGTTCAATCTGCTCTTGGTAAGCAATGATATACATAAAATCCTGATAATTCGCTGCATCAATTTCTGTTTCAAATAAGTAACGGCGAATATCGGTTTTTTGTAGGGCGACATTCACATAAATACTCGATAGCATCGTACTTTTTACACCGTGCTTCACAATCCACTGCTGTTGTTCCGTAGTGACAGGTTTCAGTTGGAACAAAGCGGCCAGACGACCGTAGCCTGCCGTGTGCTGAACGAGGTCAAATAAAATCTCATTTTGATGGAAATGCGCGTGGTGAATACTCTCTGATACGTAGATAGTAAAATCACTGTGATACCCCAAAACTTTGAATATTTTCAGCGTCAAATCATGGGGATAAAAGCCCAACAGGATAATACCGAGTTTCACCAACTCAGCTTGTTGGCTATTACGGGCTAAATTCATGCCAAAATCATGTAAGTCTATTTGGGTAAAGGCTCCCGTCTCAACGAGTACACGCAGCCGCTCACGCAATTCAATGAAGAACATACGAATCGGATGTTCGACGAGGAATTGTGCCAATTTTTCTTGTTCGCCCGTTCTCATCGCCTGTTCGAGTACGTCACAGCACTCACGCGCCATGTCTTCTTTTTGACTATAAGGAACGCCTTCGCTTAACAGGATAAATAAGGTATCCTCTCGACCTGCAGTTTCGATATCTTGAAAGACATACGGTAAAGCGGGATTTTCTTCACGCTGTTTTAATAATATATGATAGATACTCTCCTGATTAGCCATTTGCGACCCTCCTTTTGGATTGTTTCTCTCACTTGATGATAACATACATTCTTATTTTCCAAACACAAAAATCGCAGTCTAAACGGCTGCGATTTTCTGATTATAGGTGTGTATAAAAAGCAGCACGGGCTGAATTGCGGCGTGGTTCTATTAAGAGTACCAGAATAGCCGTCAGCAGCAGCACTACAAATATGCCTGCCAGAATCCATATAAATTCGATACCCATACACTGTTCAGGACCTTCAGATACGTTCAAACTGAAATAGAGCAAACCACCAAGCCAAAAGAGTAGCGGTAGCAAGGAAATCATAATATAGTAAAATTCCAAGCGGAAGAGACGCCATTTGTGACCTTGCATCAGCGCTTCACTTTTGGCCATTATTTCACGATTCGGTAATTCGGGCTCCTCATAATAAATGTAATCTGCCATTGCCCACGCATAGGTTTTAATCACACCTGGAACAATGAATAACAGTGACCATAATGTTATCCATAGTTGCTTTCTAAAGGTATATGAGACGACTTTAATCGGATTAAATTTATATGGTAGGAATATATGCCCAACTGTCATGCGTTCACCATCTTGAATATCTAGAAATCCCCAATGTAGCCCCAACATTAAAAGAGCCATTATAAACGAAGTAACCATTGATAAGATAAAGGTTAATACGGGTGAGTTACTCGTAAATTCTGCTACGGAGTTGCCAAATTCTGGCGAATAAAACGACTGTAAAACAACTCCGATTACTGAAATGATGGAAAAATTAGCGAGAGAAACTAAGTAGTTTCCGCGTAAATTTTCTCTGCCTTGCCTTCTTAGGTCACTATTTTTCATAAGCATTTACACGTCCTTCATGTGAGTGGTTGTCCGCAATTTGAACAGAAATTCGAACCAATTGCTTGGGTATGTCCGCACTGTCGACACTGGCGCGTCGTTGCTTTCACCCCTAATTCCTTTAAGGTTAAATCTTCTTCAGCAATAGTCACGGACTGTCCTTTTTCAATTGCTCGTCCTTTTTCAGGGGTTAGCTGATAAAGAGTATCGCAACACGTCGTTCGAACAGCATAATGCTTTCCAATTGTAAAAAGCGGGATAAAAAATAAGCGGAAGCGATTAGCCGTCACATATACTTCAAACCTGCCGAAGTGACCGCACTCTTGGCACGTTAGCGTCTGGTTATAGTCCAACCTTTTATGAAAAGGCAGGAAATCGAAAAAAAGAATCATAGGTCCACTCGCTTTCTATTTAATAATTAATAAACGCAGCTGCCCAATCTCTGCTTCGTTCAGAGTAATCCCTTTACTCATCTTCGTATGGTCAGGACTCCAATCACGGATATCGTATTTTTCTTGTCCGCCATTCCAACTGACAACATTTAGTTCTTTCGTCCAACCATTGGGAGATGTGCTTAAAACGCCAATATGATTTACAATTTCGTACTTAATATCTGCCATCGTTCATGCAACTCCTTTAATAGATTATGAGTATAAGTTTAGGGTTCTTTTAGTAAAAAAGCAATTTTTTATGCAGGGAGGCAAGTCTGCACAAACAAGAGGAATTAAACAAACTTGTGCAGACTTGTGCACGAAAAAAGAGCCGAGAAATAAATCCCAGCTCCTACATTTCTATCTATTAGAATGGACCGTAATTTGTGTAGTATGCGAATACTAAAAATACGACTCCGATTAACAACCAAATAATCATCAACGGGCCAAGGTAACGCACCCATTTATTATATGGAATTTTTGCAATAGAAAGTTGTGCCATCAACACACCGGATGTCAACATGATAGAGTCCATGAATCCAGCACCTAATTGATAAGCCATAACTGCTGTTTGTCTCGTAATACCCACAGCATCTGCAAGTGGAACCATGATTGGCATTGTTGCCGCAGCTTGTCCCGAACCAGATGGAATGATGAAGTTAATAATGATTTGGATCGCATACATCGCTACTGCAGCCAATGCGCCAGGCAAGCCTTCTACTGTTCCTGCAAGGAAGTTAACGATCGTATCAATAATCATACCGTCTTCCATTACAATAACGATTGAACGTGCCACACCCACGATTAGAGCCGCGAATACCATATCTTTTGCTCCAGCAACGAATAAGTCAGCCACTTTACTTGGACCATATCCGTAAACGAAACCTGCAATAACACCGGTAATCATAAAGATTGCACCGATTTCTTGAATGTACCAACCGTACTCAATAACACCAAATGCGATTGCTAGGATGCCTGCCAAGAACGTTAACCCAACTAAGATGTGACGTTTCTCTCAAGCAACGAACTCTGATTTTTCTAAGTCATGTTTAGGATCCAGTTTGTTATACACATAGCTCTTTGTTGGATCTTTTTTAACCATTAATGCATAACGCATAATGTAAAGGGATGTTATCACCCATAGTACGAGGAACAACGCAATCCGTAAGCCCATACCAGAGAACGTTGGTAATTCGGCAATACCTTGTGCAATTCCGACCGCGAAAGGATTCATGAAACCAGCACTAAATCCGATAGCAGCACCGGAAGCAATAATACTCATTCCGACAACAGAGTCAAAACCAAGTGCCAAGGCTAACGAAATACCCATTGGGATAAAGACGATGGTTTCTTCTGAAAAACCAAGTGTCGCACCCGCAATTCCGAATACCAGCAAGAATACCGGAATAACCAATATTTCTGCACCTTTTAGCTTTTGAGATAATTTATAAATTAATGCTTCTACTGTACCTGTCTCATTAATGACGGTAAATGCGCCACCAATCAAAAAGATAAAGAATGAAATCGCCGCTGAATCGGTTAAACCGCGCGGAATTGAATTGATGATTTCGAAAAATCCTTGCGGATTTGCATCCACAGCATGCCATGAACCTGGTACTGCAATTGTTCGTCCTGCTTGTTCAATTCGTTCGAACTGACCAGCCGGAACAATCCATGTTAAGATTGCCATCACAAGCATAACGCCGATTAACAAGACGTATGTATGAGGAATCTTAAATGAAGTTTTCTTTTTTTCCATTGTATTCTCTCCTTTTTTATTAAGCCGAGAAACAAAAATACCCCCGAATAGCAAAAGGCATTCGCAGGGTCCTTCTGCCCGCAATAATGAAAGTACTCCTTAATAAACAATGGGCTTGTTTATTAGACAGTGTACGTCCTGTTCGAACGTACCCCAGTATCCTAATGATACTTCGGCAAAAACCCCTTTCGTTCCCTACTCTTGGTTTTTGCGTCCTCTTTCAAAATCGACTCAAATTTATCACATTCAATAGTAACATTATATCATCGAATATCAATGATTATCTGTTACTATTTGTGTAATCTCATTATGAAGACGATTGAACTCATCAAATCCTAATGCTGGATTATGGGACGCAAAATAGGTATACGCCTTTTCCAGACGTACCAGATAATAAGCGGGAGTAACTTCCATGCGTGCAGCTTTCTTCGCAGCTCCTTCTTGATTTTCTAAATGTTGTTTATTTAACAGGTAGATAATGTGGTTCCAATTATTAACCGTTTGGTTGAAACGAGCGAGTACAAAATGAACATCCCCACGCGCGGCAGCTTTTTTTGCAGCTGTCATTGAAGCAGAAGCTTCTTTTAGAAGTATTTCTATCATGCGTTTTGACAAAAGTGCTTCTTCTGTTTCATAGAGTATTTTCATATATGGGTGAGTCGACAACTTCATTTCTTCTTTTGGTGTGAAGATGGCTTTCTCTTTGTACGTGTGCGGTAATTTCGTTATTATGAACGCTTTATCAATCGGCGCATTAAAATAGATTTCGACAATGGAACTCTCGCCGGCCGGTGAACTTCTCGATGTAACTCCAACAATCTCTGGTAGTCTTGCTAGTTCGTGAACCCATTCAAGGTTTGTCATAACATTCCTCCCGCTTCATTTCTTATAGTTTAAGTGAAATTTAGATTTTTTCAAATTATTAGCTGTGAAATAGTGAAATTGATTTTTTGCGGTTGGGTTCGCGCACTCAAATGAGTTTTTACCGTTGAGTGCGCGATAATCTGCCTAAATGGCTCACTCAAACTTGTTTTGCAATCTGAGTGAGCCTTTTGCGGAAAAATGGCTCACTCAAACCTATTTTACGTTCTGAGTGAGCCTTTCGCGGCAAAAACCCACAAAAAAAGCCTGCTCATCCAAAAATGAACAGACTTTTTGCTGATAGAACGCTAGCCCATGTATTTCAGTATCGCGGCTTGGGCGAACAGGGAGACGAAAACGACCGATACGTCGATAACCACTCCCGCGACCATTGGCTTTATTCCCACTCCGGCAATCTCTTTGAAGCTTGTCTTCAATCCGATTGCCGCTAAGGCCATGGATAAAAAGAATTTTGATAAAAAGGCAACAATATCGACCGTTGTTTCTGGTAGTAAACCGGTGCTTCTGATTCCAACCACTATGAGGAATCCGAGAATGAACCACGGAAAAATATTTTTGATATTCACTTTTTCCGCTGATTGTGATGGTGTTTCTTTTTTTGCATAAATCCAAGAAAAGATAAGAACAATCGGCACAATAAATAAGGTCCGAGTTAATTTCACGATTGTTGCCAGAACACCGGCTGCATCGGAGAATGCATAGCCTGCAGCAACGACTGATGAAGTGTCGTTCACTGCCGTCCCAATCCACAGACCATATGATGTATCACTCAAGCCCAGCCATTGGCCAATCCATGGAAAAGCAATAACGGTTATCATGTCAAAAAGGAACGTAGCGGAGATCGCGTAAGCAATATCCCGATTTTTCGCATGAATAGTTGGCCCTAAAGTTGCAACTGCGGTTCCCCCGCAAATGGCAGTACTAATAGAAAGTAAACTGGCTAATTTCCAGTTAATCTTAAAGACCTTTTTACACAGATAGCCGACGCCAAATGCTGTCGCTAATGTAAATACCATCAAGACAAGCGCGTATTTACCCGCTTCAATCACTTGTGAAAAACTAAGTGTGATTCCCGCTAAAATAATTCCTGCCCGCAAGACATATTTGGAAGTCCATTTCATACCACTGTCATAACTATCTGTTCGCATTACAATAGGATTTAATAACATCCCCAAAAGTAATGCGATCAGCGTTGCCCCCAAAAGCGCAGAAGGAAGAATCGCGTTTATAACATACGCTACAACGGCAATTCCAAAAGCTAGAAACAATCCTGGCATATGTTTTTTACTAACCATTTAAAAGTCTACATCCTTTCTTTTACCAACCGTACACTACTTAATTATAAAGTGGCTTAATATAATGTACGTTAACATGCTTCATAAAACCAATTCCCAGTACAAGTGCTGTGACTTCAGAAATCAAGAATGCCCACCAAATATTATTGATGTTTCCGGTTAGGGACATCACGTACGCAATCGGTAAAAGAACGACTAATTGGCGGATCAATGAAATCACCAGACTATATTTCCCTAAGCCGAATGCTTGGAAAGCAGAGCCTAAAACAATACTTGCGCCCGCAGCAATAAAATGAATACTAATGATTCTAAGTGCCGGTCTACCTATTTCAATCATTTGCGGCGAAGCATTAAAGAATCCAAGTAGCACATCCGGGAACAATTGGAAAATAACGAATCCAACAATCATAATTATAGATGCATAGCGAATCGCCAAAGCAATCGTTTCTTTAATACGATCCGGTTTGCGTGCACCATAGTTAAAACCGATAATTGGCACCATTCCATTATTCATACCAAACACAGGCATAAAGACGAAACTTTGCAGACGGAAGTACACACCGTAAACGGCTGTGGCTGTTGAACTGAAAGCAATCAAGATGTTATTCATTACGATATTTAACAATGAACCAACCGACATCATAATCATTGAAGGGATACCAACGGCGTAGATTTCTTTAATAATAGGCCAATTTGGTTTGAAACTTTTCAATGATAACTTAATTTCATGGTTGAATTTCAAGTGGAAATACAAACCTAGAAATGCACTAAAAAATTGACCAATTACAGTGGCCCAAGCTGCACCTGCCGTTCCCATTGCAGGAAGGCCGAACCAACCAAAAATAAAAATTGGATCAAGGATAATATTGATAATAGCACCCGCAGCCTGACAAAGCATCGAGTAGAACGTCAATCCGGTTGATTGCAAGAAGCGTTCGAACGTCACTTGCATAAAGATACCAAAACTAAATACAGAAACAATTCGCAAATAATCCGTTCCATAAGCGATAATCTCCGGATCGGAAGTTTGGGCCTTAAAGAAGGCAGGTACAAGCAACATACCGGCAATAGAAAAAACAATCGCATGGATAATATTCAAAAACAGACCATTTCCAGCCGTAATTCCCGCACCGTCCATATTCTTCTGACCAAGACGACGTGAGACCAAAGCATTAATCCCTACCCCTGTCCCTGCTGATATTGCAATCATCAAGTTCTGGATTGGGAATGCCAAAGTGACACCTGTTAAAGCTTCTTCACTGATTTGTGCTACGAAGACACTATCGACAATGTTATATAAAGCTTGTACCAGCATTGATATCATTACCGGCACAGACATTTTAATTAATAATTTACCAACGGGCATTGTACCCATTTTATTCTCATTCTCCATTTACATCCTCCAAAATTGGTATCAAGATTTGCGTTATTAATAACGCTTCTTGAACATTTTCATTCAAATATATTTCTTCTGACTCCCCTGTTGTCGAAAAATGATGGTCTTGCAACCACGTATCCATTTCACGATAAACAGCGGGGATGGTCTGACGCGCTCCTTGGTGGATGCAAGTTAAATACAATCCAGCCCGTTTTGTTACGGGCATAATTTCTTCTCTTCCCGCAGCTTTACTAGCAGTTAAAAAACCAGCCTCTAAATCCACTGCCTTTTTTGAAAAAGAATGATACGTTACAAAGAAGTTTCCGGCAGGACGTATCCCAATATGACGAAGATAAGCTTCTAACTTATCTCGAGACTCGGTTATTTTATTTTCTAAGTCTTTCAGCGGCACTTGCGAGCGGATGGCTACACCTCTTTCTTCGGGACGTTGCATCACTAACCAATCACTGATACGCGGCATTTTCCTCGCCTTCTTTCGTTTCATTTTTCATCAAAAGCATAGCACATTTATGATTCCAGCTCTATCTTATTAATTTTATTAGAGCTTAAAAAATCTCTTTGTTATAATAGTAAAAAGGGGATGAAAAAATGTGGCCTCAGTTTAAACGATTAATGATCTTCTTAATCTTAATATTAGCGGGTTGGTATGCTCTGAAATCAGACCTGGTCCAAAATTATCTTATCCCGCAAGTCAATGAATTTTTGACCTCTGAAGAAAACGCCGAAACGCCGGTAAAACATTCCTTTATTATTCGAAATCCCATTGAAGCACCCGAAGATGTCGATAAAGTCCTCATCCAGGACACCATTTTTCAGCTGACAAACGACTTACGACATGAACAAGGCGCGGAGCCATTGACGCGTAACGATGCGTTAATCCAAGTAGCAGATTTACGTGCCGTTGAAAATGAAACCAGCTTCTCTCACACCCGTCCCGACAATACGCCTTTCTACACAGCTTTGGAAAGTCGCTATGACTACCAGAGAGCCGGTGAAAACTTGGCTATGGGAACGTATCACGGAACGAATGAAGAAATGGCTACCTTCCTCTTCGATGGATGGGTCGAGAGCCAAGGTCACTATGAGAACATGATTGAACCTCTTTTCTCTGAAATCGGAATCGGGGTTCATTATGATGGTGAAATGCTTTATTTAGTTCAAATATTTGGAACCCCACGTTAAGCTGAGCTCGAAATAATATCCGGCCTCGCATCCACTGAGATGCTGAGCCGGATATTTTTCACCCTTTAGTCTTCATCCTTCACGTCTGGGTCTTCAGGAATCGGCGTTTGGTAATATTCATCACGTTCCCGTTTTTTCTTTTCCATTTCTCTAAGAAAAAGATTGAACTGCTCTTGATAAATTAATACTTCGTCATCCACCACTAACGTCCGAATTTGTTGCTCGCGAATCAGACGGATAATCTCATTAACCGGTAAGTTTAAGTACTCTGCTGTTTGCTCAATGGTCAGATACATGGTTCGTCTCCTCCATTAACTGGCGATAAATATTCTCCGCATCTTGAATGTGAATCGGCTCTTCGATGTGACGGTCCTGATCAATCGGAAAGTCCGGAATTGCTTCCGCCCCCGCTGTAATGAGCAGATATTTCTTCCCGTCGACTTGGCCGATAGAGGCCAGACAAAGCCCAGCTTGTTCCGTGAAGCCTGTCTTCCCACCAATTACTGTACCAATCAGCTCTGGGTATTTAAGTAGCGAGTTGAAAACCGTGCTGTTCATTAAGAAGCCCTCTTCATTGATATTCGTAGGCGCTACTTCATGTTGCAAAGTCGTGAATATTTCGTAGAACACAGGATTTTGTAAAGCTCGATACGTCAACGTGGCAATGTCTGCCACACTGGAAACATTTTTCACGTCATGCAAACCCGTTGCATTCGTATAGTGTGTATGTGACAAGCCCAACTCTGCGGCTTTTTCATTCATCAAGGTCACAAACTCCGCTTCCGATCCGGCAATCAGGTAGGCCAACGCTAAGCAAGCATCTGCACCAGATGGCAAAATAGCACCATACAGAAGTTCCCCAACAGTCGTCACTTCGTCTTCCACGAAACCGGTAATCGAAGCTCTGGCTTCGTAGAGCCCTTCAAAATACGCTTCTTCCATTTTCACTTTTTGATTGAAATCGACGACATGATCCAACGCAACCAAAACCGTCATAATCTTTGTCAGAGAAGCCGGAAAGATACGTTCTGTACTCCCTTTTTCCGCCACTGTTTCGCCCGTTTGATAATCAATCAGAATCACATTGGGACTCTTTACCTTCGTAAAGTCAATCCGACTTGCCTCTGCTTTTGGCACGATAATCTCAGGCACGAGCGGCACAATCTCTGTGGCTTTTTCAACAACAGTGGTTTTATTTACAAAGCCTACCAACTCTGAATGATTGTAAAGCGAATACGCACTGATGGCTGCCAAACTCAAAATCGTATTGCGAATAAAACGTGATTGTCTCTTTTTTCGCTTTCTTTTACTCGTTCTCCCCATTGTCTGCCTCCTTTCAAATGAAAGAAATAGACTACTTCAGAAAGCAGTCTATCTCTATCTTTGACTATTACATTCTCTCAGGCGCTTTAACACCTAATAGGCGTAAGCTTTCTTGCAAAATAACACTTGTCGCTTTAACAAGAACAAGACGCGCGTTACGTTCTTCGTCCTCAACCAATACTTTTGTATTTGCATAGTAACGGTTGAATGCTTGTGACAATTGCAGTGAATATTTTGCAATCACAGATGGTTCGAATTTCTCAAATGAAGACATAATGATATCTGGGAAGCTGTTAATCAACTTCAACACACCCCATGCATAATCATCAGCTAAATGAAGCGGTGCAGCCAAGTCCAATTCCACTCCTGCTTTACGTAAAATACTCAAAGCACGTGCGTTTGTATATTGAACATATGGTCCTGTTTCGCCTTCGAATTGGACAACTTCTTCTAGTACAAAGTCGAAGTTATTCAAACGGTCGTTTCTCAAGTCGTGGAAAACAACAGCGCCGACGCCGACTTGTTTTGCCACATCTTCTTTATTTTCCAATGTTGGGTTTTTAAGATTAATTTGTTCCAGAGCAAGGGATGTTGCTTCGTTTAGAACTTCTTCCAGCAAAATCACTTTTCCTTTACGTGTTGAAAGTTTCTTACCACCTTGTGTAATCAAACCAAATGGAATGTGGTGCATGTCATCTGCCCAATCATAGCCCATTTCTTTTAGAACTGCTTTTAATTGTTTGAAGTGGTTCGATTGTTCATTTCCTACTGCGTAGAGCGACAATGCGAAGTCATACGTACGCTTACGGTAGATAGCAGCTGCTAGGTCACGCGTAATATATAAAGTTGCGCCGTCAGATTTTTTAATCAAAGCCGGATTTAAGTTGTATTTTTCCAAATCAACGATTGTTGCACCGCGATCTTGTGTCAACACACCTTTTTCTTCCAACAATGCAATGACTTCATCCATTTTATCGTTGTAGAATGCTTCTCCGTTGAATGAATCGAATTGAATATCAAGCATGTCGTATACAGTCATGAATTCTTTCAAGGACTCAGAACGGAAACGTGTCCATAGCTCTGTTGCTTCTTGATCGCCATCTTCCAGTTTCTTGAACCACGCACGTGCTTCATCTTCCAATTCAGGTTGCTCTTCTGCTACTTCGTGGAATTGTACGTAAAGTTTCAATAGTTCCGCAATTGGATTTTGCTCAACTTTTTCAACGTCTCCCCATTTTTTATAGGCAACGATTAGTTTACCGAATTGCGTACCCCAGTCACCCAAGTGGTTGATTTTGACAGGTTTGTAACCTACTTTTTCAACGATGTTTGCCAATGCATTCCCAATTACTGTTGAACGTAAGTGTCCCATTGACATTGGTTTTGCGATGTTAGGTGAAGACATATCAATTGGAACGGTTTGGCCTTTTCCGTAATCTGATTGGCCGTAATCATCTTTTTGCGTTACAACTTCTTTCAGAATTTCAGCACTGATTACTTCTTTATTTAAGAAGAAGTTTAAGTACGGTCCAACTGGTTCTGTCTTAGAAATAGCTGGGCTGTCAATCTTCTCTGCCAAATCTTGAGCAATCATTTGTGGTGCTTTACGGAAAGTTTTTGCTAAAGAAAACGCTGGGAAGGCAATATCCCCATGTTCTGCGTGCTTCGGTTTTTCCAACAAGCCATATACTTGTTCTTCGCTCAAATGCTCTGCAACATGACGGTGTATTTCGTTTGCTACCAATTTTTTTAAATCCATTATTATGCTCCCTTTTCCTTTTCATTAAAAAAACATCTCCCTTTGCCCCTGCAAAAGAGAGACGTCGGTTCGTTGTCCTCTAAAAATGTCTCACACTTCGTACTTGAATAAATTAAACAAACTGCTCTGTATCCCTATTAATATAGCAAGAAACTATTTAAAAGTCCATTGCTTCTTGCAAAAAAATGGTGTCTGGCTGTCGTTTCTTATACAATGAAGAAAAGGAGTGGATGAAGATACCTTGGACTGAAAATGATTATCCGAACAGTTGGAAAAATCTTACTGCTGATACGCGTAGAAAGGCCATTGATATTGCCAACGCCATGCTCGCCGACGGGTATAAAGACGCAGACGCTATCCCTATTGCAACGGCTCAAGCAAAAAAATGGGCGGAAACTGCTACTGAGTCCGACAAAAAGTCGCTTCGAAGTAAAGATTTATCCGATCACGTGAAAAACACGGATGATAAAGGTGCCATTTATCTTGAGCAAGACGTTCATGTCCGCTACATCCCTGACAAAGAACATTGGGAAGTGAAAACAGAAGGTGCAACCCGTGCCTCAGATACTTTCCCCACAAAGAAAGAAGCTGAGAAACGCGCGCGAGAAATCACTGACAACCGTGATACGAAAGCCATTTTACATACAAAAAAAGAAGCAGAGTCCTAAGATTCTGCTTCTTTCTCTTTCATTTCATACGCATAGACAATTGTCAGCGCATCATTATATTCTTTCACTTCATCAAACAATTGTAAAAGTGATTTGCCATATCGTCCCAAATTTTCTTCGATTGCTTGGGGGTGTTGTACCGTAATTATTTTCTCGGTAAAATCTGTGGTCAAGCAGTCCCATAAGGCATCCAAGTTTCTTCCGTAATGTTCCGGAAGGTCTAATTTATCTTTTAATAAGGTGTGCGTTGTGGCTTTATCGACAAAGGTCCGCCCATCTAAAAGAATATTTTGCATCCTTATTCCTCCCCGTATAACTGTTCGAAAGATTCGTAATGATCAGCGGTATAGTAAATCAGACCATCATTAGAAAAGACAATCCGCTCTGCATTCCGATAGCCACCTTCGTAATTAATGTCCGCTTCGTAGTAATCGCGTCCCGCCTCTTCCGGCAACAATCCCTCACGATTACCGAAATAATCGCCACCGATAGACATCCCCTCTGCAACTTCCCAGAGATTGCCTTTTGCATTATCCCAACCCAATTCACGTGCTTCGTTCTTGGTTAGGTAATTCGGTGGTAATTCTTCATATAAATAAATATATTCTGCTACTTCCTCCTTGGAACTGTACCATTCACCAGAGGTAACAGATTCCATTTCCGTAATCTCATTTTCTAGATAGTCTACGCTTGTACAGGCCGTCAGGAAAAGAAAGAGAAGCGGTATAAGCATTCTTTTCAGAAATTTCACGTTTTTTTCACAAACCTTTCTGAGCAAGATGGACACGTAATCGCGATTTTACCTTTTCCTTTCGGAACCCGCACTTTTTGTTTGCAGTTGGGACACGTATAGAAACGGTATGTTTTTCGTTGGTTAAACTGCTTTTGTTTTTGGTCTACCAAGTTCTTTTGACCGTTGAAATAATTGATAATGCGATTACGGAATGCATGATACTTTCTATTCTGTTGATAGAATTTCTGTTTATCTTTCATAAAGGTACGTGCGTACATTAAGACAATGATAATAAAACCAATCCAGGTAATGATTGGGCTACTTAATAAAAATCCAGCTAATCCAATGACTGCACCTGTTTTTAGGAGGAACTTTGATAAATCGTCGAAGCCATTTGTTTGGCGCATAATATTTTGAATCCACGGTAAAAACTTATTCATAGCATAACATCCTTCTTTTATACTTCATTAATACATACAGTATAACAAATTATCTACCTCTTAATAAATAGTTGTGTCACAGACAAAAAAATAAACCTGGAGCTGGGCCCAGGTTCGCTGTTATTAACTATTCGCTGTTATTTCGTCCACTTTACCTTCAACATATTCTCTTACTTTTCCTTGAGACATATTGAATACGACTGCAAACTCACCGTATAACAAGTCTTCTGCTTTACGAAGGAAAAACTTATCGGTTTGACCCATTTTCTTATTTTTCTCTTCAGCAACTGAGCCTTTGTGATAGATGGATTTGATTAATTGGATTAAATCTTCACAATTATTTTCTTGAAGGGTTTCGGTATATTTATTTTTTAAGATAGCAGCGTTCGTCGGGCCACCCGTTTCAGCCTTAATAGAAGGAATTTGTTTGATTAGATCTTCTGCTGTTTCCCTCGAAATCACAGGCCGTATGAAAACTTTCGTATCAACTGGCGTATAAACCTTACCGTTCCGATTGACTGGCTGAAGTACATAATAGGGCCTCTCTTTTCCAGACTTCGTAAAATCCATCATCTCAATTGCCTCTACCTGACATACGCCTTCATTACCATAAACAACATAATCTTTTACTTGGTACAATGGTATTCCTCCTTATAGACTTCAAGCCAGAACAAGAGGCGGACTGCTCCGCCTCTCATTTCCTACACTTATAAACACATTATACCACATTTGTTGATTTTTAGTAAGTCGATGGAAAACAACACCTATCTGCCGTTATCCATACGTCACAATCCGCGACTTAATTATTTGTGCAATACAGGTCCTTTACGCATAAATCTACCGTCATTTTTCGCTACAGCATTTGTATTATGCTTTGCTCTAGCTTCAGATTTTTTGTTTTTAATTAATTCCATCATTTTTTGTTTTGCATCCATTTTCTACACCGCCATCCTCTTTCTAATCTTTGCTATTCTACCACCAATAGTTTGAAATTACGATAAAAATAAGAAAGTGCTAACTCAAAACTAAAATCCAAAATGCCGTTTGAGTTAGCACTTTAGCTGAGAAAACGCTGACTCAAAACAATATTACGGTCTGAGTCGTCACTTTCACCCAAAAACGCTGACTCAAAACAATATTACGGTTTGAGTCATCACTTTCACCCAAAATCGCTGACTCAAAACGATATTACGGTTTGAGTCGTCACTTTCACCCAAAAACGCTGACTCAAAACGATATTACGGTCTGAGTCGTCACTTTTACCCAAAAACGCTGACTCAAAACGATATTACGGTTTGAGTCATCACTTTCACCCAAAATCGCTGACTCAAAACGATATTACGGTCTGAGTCGTCACTTTCACCCAAAATCGCTGACTCAAAATGATATTACGGTCCGAGTCGTCACTTTTACCCAAAAACGCTGACTCAAAACAATATTACGGTCTGAGTCAGCGTTTTTTATTTGTACTAAAAAACCCCTTGGAGAGGGGGCTCTCCAAGGGGTTTGTAGTTGCTAGAATAATTCAGTATAACCTAATTCTACTAAGTGATCGTATGAAACTTTCAAGCTTTCAAATGGATCAACTCCGTAAGTGTCGTCTTGTTCAACGAGCAAGTAACGCACACCTGATGAAAGTGATTCTTCGATAATCTCTTTCAACGGTAACGAACCTGTTCCTAATTCTGCGAATTCAATCAAGTTAACGAAGCTGTTCATGAACGAGTCTACTTCACCTTTATACAAAGCATCGAATGCTTCTTTAGGTAATTCGCCAATGCGGTAGTCTTTCAAGTGAATTAATTCAACTTTTCCTTTGTAGTCACGGATTACTTCTAATGGATCTGCTCCACCACGTTGAATCCAGTGAACGTCCAATTCGAAACCTAGTAAAGGTGCTTTTTCGCGAATGATATCTAATAAGAATTTACCATCATATTTGCGGAATTCCACATGGTGGTTATGGTAGTACAAAGTAATACCATCTCCTTTTAGCTTTTGAGTCACTTCATTGACTTTTTCACAGAACTCCAATACTAAATCAAGACTTGCCATTGCTGAGATTGGCAGCATACCGATACGAAGTAAGTCAGCATTAACTGCTTTACAATCTGCTACGATTTTGTCATAGTGTGTTGTCAGCGATTCGCCACCTTCAACTTGCGGCTCTAGAGAAGCACTCATAGCAGCTACTTCCATACCGAAATCTTCGCACGCTTTTTTGATTGCAGCGATGTTTTCAGGACTTGTTTCTACTTGTGAAATTTCGACTGATTTGTAACCAATCTCTGATAAACGCTTCATTGTTTCATAGACACCAAGCTCTTGAAACTGTTGTTTAACCGTTGAGCCTTGAACACCAATTTTTGCCATAATTTCTATTCCCTCCAAATTAAGCTTTTGTATCGAATTTACCTTCTTCTTTAATACGCTCGTTCAATAGTTCTAAGTATTGATCTGAATCGTGGTCGTACGCTACTTCTTGGCCTAACCAATCTGATAAGTGCATGGCATTTGCCAAGCGTACGCCGTTAATACCTTCTGCACCAGGTGCTAGTAAGTCTGTCCCTTTTACGATGTGACTCGCAAAGTTATTAATTACTTCGATATGTTGATCACCAAATGCTTGTGTAAATTCTTCTGTAGTCACTGTATACATTTCATCTGCATCCAATTGACCCATGAATAACTTCATAACATCTTCCATAGCCATGTTTTCTGACAATTCAGCTTCAGGCTTCTTAAGTTGAGTTAATGTCATTTTCTTAGAATCTTCTACAATAATCTTACCTTTTGTACCAAAGATTTCAAGACGGTCTGTACCCGTTAGGTCGTTAGTACATGTGATGAATGAACCTGTAGCGCCATTACCAAAGTCCAATAACGCGTTTACTTCGTTCTCAACAACAATGTCACGTCCTGCACCGTATGTCATTTTAGCAAATACTTTTTCTGGCTTTCCACAAATCCATTGTAGCAAGTCCAATTGGTGAGGTGCTTGGTTAACGAGAACCCCGCCACCTTCGCCGCCCCATGTTGCACGCCAGTTACTTTGGTTGTAGTATCCTTGCGGTCTCCACCAAGTTGTAATGAACCAGGTTGCACGTTGCAATTCGCCAATTGCTCCAGCTTCCATCAATTCTTTAACACGACGGTACAATGGGTTTGTACGTTGGTTGAAGAAGATTGCAAATGTCGTTTCAGGATTTTGTTCAGCTGTTTCGATTAAGCGCAAAACTTCTTTTGTATAAACGCCTGCTGGTTTTTCACCTAGTAAGTGGATGCCGCGCTCAAGTGCGTCGATACCCATGCCAACGTGTTCGTAGTGAGGAACAGTTGTAACAATTGCGTTAACTAAACCGGACTCCAACAAGTCCAAGTAGTTATCAAAGAAAGGCATGCCTGGGAAGTCTTCCGCTACTTTATCTTTTTTAGCTGGGTCATTATCACAAATTGCAACCAATTCAACTAAGTCTGATTTTACACGCTCATCTTTTGTTTTGAAAAAGTTAGCATACATGCCACCTTCTGCACCATAACCGATAATTCCTAATTTAACCTTCTCTACCATTTTACATTTCTCCTTGTTCTATATTATTTTTCCGATATTCACTCGGTGTTATTCCAATATTTTTTTTGAAAAAGCGACTGAAATGCGCTTCACTCTTAAATCCACAATCAGCTGATATTTCTCGAATTGATTCGTCCGGTCGTTCAATTAAGAAGTTACGGGCTTGAGAAAGTCGATAATTCATTAGATAATTCATCACTGTATTGCCAGTGATATCTTTGAATAAATGTGACATATACGATTTGGTCAATCCGACTTCGTACGCGACATCTTCTACTGTAATAGAGCGAGCGAAATTTGAGAAAAGATAATTCGATATCTTCTCAACCATTTTGGTTTTGTCATCTCGCAACGTATCTTCTTTCTTAACACGCGTTTCCTTCGATTCATACATATAGATAAGTAACTGAGCAACCATGAGTTTCATCTTTGCTTCTTCCACAGGTGTATATTCTTGCACCACACCTTCTGTATATTCGCCAAAAACGGCCTCAATATCTCGGAACATACCTTCAACGGTGGCCTCGCCTTTCTTGGAAAACTGACGAAGTGTTCCTTTTTTACTCTCATCGAAGAGCGTCAGAACTTCTTCAACCTGTAATTCTTTAAGAAGCGGTTGAATCCAATCTGTTCTAAATTTCAGTAACGAGCGTTCATATGCTAAGGGATCTCCAAAGACATACGCTTTATGAACAACATTACCGTCGAGCATCAATAAGTTCCCTGGTTGCAGATAATAAAATTGATTATCCACGAGGAAGCGACAATTGCCACCATGCAACAACAGTAATTCATTTGAATCATGCGTATTGAAGTCTAGTTCATAAGTAATTCCCTTCTGTCTAGTAGCAACTACAAAATCCTGCAAGGTTGCTTGCCCCTTTCATATGACCTGATTCTATTATAGTCTTTAACCGTTTTCATAACCATGACCTACTCTGTTTTCTTTTATCTTTAATTTGACTCAAAATGCGATTTTTGTCAACCTTTACGGTTAAAAGCTATTATTTACTATATATTGCGGCCATTTAATTATTTACTTTCGGCTATTAATTGATTTTTTAGTCACTTTAACGCTATTTTATCAATTTAACAATACTCTGGATTGTCTCCTATTTTTCGTTTTTGTTTTATATTGGCGTTTTAAATTACTAGTACTTTTTTCACAAAACAGTATTGACGTTGAATGAAGCGGTTTCTAAGTTTGCGGTTATTTTTAAATTAAAAACGCTTTATACGAAATTCCGCATTTTGAGAATACTTTCCAGAGGATAAAAGGCGACTGAGAGAGTTTATTCCTTCTTAGGTTCCTTTTATAAGAACGTAAAGAGGACCGGGAAAATCCCGGTCCTCTGCTACATTATTCTACTGTGTCTTCTTCTAATTGATTCACTGTTTCTAAGAAGGCTGCACGCGGTTCGTTGGCTTCTATTTCACCTATCGGCTCGAAGTAGTTGCCGATGATATTGATATGTTGTTGGTGATTAATGAACGTAACTGGTGCGTCACCGCCATATTCCCCGTCCAAATTCAACATCATTCGATTCGTATCGTGGGAGCGTACTTTCACAAAACTAGTTTTTGCATACAGAACTTGTGGGTGGTCAAAGTGCTTGCCACCATTTAGAACAGCCGACAAAATTTGCAGAATTTCAAAAATATTCGCTGTTTTAATAACAAATAGTGAAAATTTTCCGTCCCCAAGCAGAATGTTGGGATCTAACATTTCGAAACCACCTGTCGAATTGGTCATTGCCACAAAGAACATCGATGCTTTGCCATCATACACACCGCCTTCGTATTCGATATGCATATGAATCGGGCGAACGCTTGGCAACAATTCCGCTCCTTTAACTAAATAAGCCAGGTACCCGAAGGCCGTTTTCAGTTTTGCAGGAACTTGGTACGTTAAATCGGTCAAGTATCCGCCTGCCGCGATGTTTACAAAATAGTGATCATTGGCCTGCCCAATATCCATTGGGATGATGTGATTCGCAGCGATAACTCTAGCAGCATCTACTAAATTATTGCGCGGTATCTTCAATGCACGTGCGTAATCATTAGTGGTGCCGGCTGGTATGATACCGATTTTCGGTCGCTTCTCCAGATCAGCAATCCCATTGATAACGTCATTTACAGTGCCGTCTCCTCCAGCAGCTACAATCAAATCAAAACCTGCTATAGCAGCACGTCTTGCTTCATTTGCTGCAGAGTTCGGTTCTGGTTTCGTTGGAAATGCGCTTGCTTCATAGCCTGCATCTTCCAATATTTCCAAAATATCCAACATGGCTTTTTTTAATTGTTCGCGTCCGGAAGACGGATTATATATAACTCTTGCTCTCATTAGTGACAGCCCTACTTTCAACTTTCTTCGTTCTCATTAAATACGTTGGCTATTATAACACAATCTCTTTCGGTTTTACTATTATTGGCATTATTCACACCATTCTGTGTTCGCATTTGAGCACGTAACCTACGGGAGCACACAAATAGAAAGAGACTGGGGAACTTGTGAACTGCCCCCTGTCAAGTAGACAGGTAAAAAAACAAAGTATTTTAGACCATGCATGTAAAAATGTGTGGTCTTTTTTTGTAGCGTTTATGCAATCATTTGTAGAATCTTCTCTTCCGTAGGAATCGCTAATCCCATATCCAAAGTAACGCGTTCATTGTTGAAGAACGCGATGTATGCCTTGATTTTCCGGTCTAAGTACGCTGGTCTGTCAAACGTATCCAGGTTAAACATCTCCACCTTGAGGGTACCCCAAAAGCCTTCCATAGGGCCGTTGTCAATACATTTCGAGACGCGTGACATACTATGGATTATCTGGTGATCTTTAATCATCTTGTTAAAGGCATGGGAGGTGTACTGGGAACCGCGGTCGCTATGAATCAGTGTGGTTTCAGGCTTTACATCACCCAAAATCTGCTTTAGTGTATCCAGTACTAACGGGTTGTCATTGCGGTGACTGGTTTTATAAGCCACGATTTTCTTTGACCCGAGGTCATAAATAGCGCTCAGGTAACGTTTTGTCCCATTGGTCAACCGGAATTCCGTGACATCCGTCAATAACTTTTCCATGGGTCTTTCAGCGTGGAAATCACGGTTTAAGATGTTTTCAGCCACATGTGCGGCTTTGTGTGGCACGTAGTTCCTTCTTTTGCGACGGATGACGGCTGTGATCCCCATGATTCTCATGAGGCGGTGTACACACTTATGATTCACTTTCGCTCTTCTAAAAAAGTTGAGAAAGATGGTCATTCTTCGGTAGCCGTAAATCCCACCGAATGCCTCGTGGATTCCTTTGATCGCCCGCATCAGTTTCAGGCGTTTTAATTCTGTTTCTGAGGGTTCCCGTTTTAACCACTTATAGTAGCTGGATTTGGCGATACCCAGTATGTCACAAAGATGGATAACGGGATATTTATGCTTTAATTCTTCAATAGTTAAATATTCCACTTCTTGTCTAACCCCTGTGATTTGTGATTCCCAGCGATTTTTCGGCGCTTTTTTAACGCATCGTTCTCCATTTCTAGCCATTTGTTCCGGGCTTTGAGTGTCTCTACTTCTGCGTTTAAACGTTCTTCCGTTGTTTGAATTTCCGTGGGCTTCCCGCGGCCCCGGTTGTCTTCCAGACCTATCGGTCCATGCTTTTTGTATTTATTCACCCAGGAATAAATGTTACTGTAACTTACATGGTTTTTCTCCGCTGCTTCCAGATAAGTCAGGCGATTGGCTATGTAATCTTCTACGATTTTTAATTTTTCTTCATATGATTTTTTAACACCCGTCATGTTGTACACCTCAGATTTCGGAGAATATGTCTCATTCTCTTTTCCTTCAGTATATCGAATTACCCATTTGTTTACCGTTGTTTTAGATGGAATGTTATATTTAGCGGCTAAGTATGAAAAGCCGTAACCCGTCTGTAGGTATTCAGCTACAATTTTCTGCTTGAATTCTTTCGAGTAACTGCGGTAATTCTTCTGGGAGCGGATCCCTTCCATGCCATGGTCCTGGTACCGATGGACATAATTCATAAAAGTGGTATCAGATAGTTTGAGATGGTGCTGATCAACAAGCGTTCGATAAGAAACACCCCTTAGGTGTAAATCAATTAAATGTAACAGTTCTGGATCGGTATGTTTTCTAGTCATAGAAAAAAACCCCCTTCAAAGTAGTTTGTTTTTTTCAGTGTCTACTTTGAAGGGAGCTTATCACTTGTCCCCAGCCTCACATCTTACAGCTATTATCGCTTGCCTAACTCTTCAGCTAATAGTTTATTAACCATACCTGGGTTCGCTTGGCCTTTTGTTTGTTTCATAATTTGTCCAACCAAGAAGCCTTTTGCACGGTCTTTCCCTGCTTTAAAGTCATCAATTGATTGTTGGTTTGCATCCAAAATGCTGTTGATAATTGGTAACAATTGACTTGGATCAGACAGCTGAATCAAGCCCTCTTTCTCAACAACTTCTTTAGCAGATCCACCTTTTGTTGCCAATAGACGGAATACTTTCTTCGCAATCTTCGAACTGATTGTACCATCTTCAATTAATTGGATCATGCCAGCCAAGTTCTCTGGTGTCAGTTTTGTTTCTGCTAATTCAAGTTTTTCACTGTTCATATAAGCAGATACTTCACCCATCAACCAGTTGGAAGCTTGTTTTGGATCACCGCCTGCTGCAATCGTTGCTTCGAAGAAATCAGACATTTCTTTCGATAGTGTCAAGACCATTGCATCGTATTCTGGTAAGTCATAGTCCGCAATATATTTTTGACGGCGAACTTTCGGCATAGCAGGTAATTCCGCGCGTACTTTTTCAATCCACTCTTCGGAAATTTCTAATTCCGGAAGATCTGGTTCTGGGAAGTAACGGTAGTCACTGGACCCTTCCTTCACACGCATCAGAATTGTTTCGCCGGTTGTCTCATCGATACGACGTGTTTCTTGTTGAATTTCGCCACCTGCATTTAACACACGCGCTTGACGTTTTTCTTCATGAGCCAAACCACGGCGAACGAAGTTGAATGAGTTCAAGTTTTTCAATTCTGCTTTTGTTCCGAATTCTTCTTGGCCGTAAGGACGAACAGAAATGTTCGCATCACAACGCATGGAACCTTCTTCCATTTTTACGTCAGAAACGCCTGTATACATGATAATTTCGCGGATTGCTTCTAAATAAGCATAGCCTTCTTCAGGAGAACGCATATCGGCTTCTGAAACGATTTCGATTAATGGCGTTCCTTGACGGTTCAAGTCAACGTACGAATAACCATCCGTTCCGTGCGTGTTTTTACCTGCATCTTCTTCTAAATGTACGCGTTCGATACGGATTTTTTTCTTAACGCCTTCTACTTCAATTTCCAACCAACCATTGTAGCCAATTGGTTTATCCAATTGTGAAATTTGGTATGCCTTTGGATTATCTGGGTAGAAATAGTTTTTACGGTCAAAATGCGTTTCACGGTTGATTTCACAGTTCAAAGCTAGTGCAGCTTTCATTCCGAATTCAACAGCTTTCTCGTTCATAACTGGTAATACACCTGGGTAACCCCAGTCAATTACGTTCGTATTTGCGTTTGGTTCTGCCCCAAAGTGTGCTGGAGATGGGGAGAATATTTTTGATTCAGTCTTCAATTCTACGTGAACTTCAAGACCAATAACTGTTTCATAGTTCATCTCTGTCGCCTCCTACAAGTTTGGGTGTTTCGTATGGTAGTCATTTGCTTGTTCGAAAGCAAATGCTGCTTGGTAAAGTTTTTCTTCTTCAAAGTGGTTTCCGATTAATTGAATACCAATTGGTAAGCCGTCTTCTGAGAAGCCACCTGGTACAGAAATCGCCGGAACACCTGCCAAGTTAATTGTAACAGTCAATAAGTCAGACATATACATTTCAATTGGGTTGTCGCTCTTCGTACCTAAATCGTAAGCCGTTGTTGTTGTGGTTGGTCCCAAGATAAAATCGTATTCTTGGAAAATACGCTCGAAGTCACGCTTAATAAGCGTACGAATTTGGCCTGCTTTCTTAAAGAAGGCATCATAGTAACCAGAGCTTAATGAGAATGTTCCTAGCATGATACGGCGTTTTACTTCCATACCAAAGCCTTCTGAACGGCTCTTCACATATAAGTCATCCAATGTTTTAACATCATCGGCACGGTAACCATAACGAACGCCATCGAAACGTTGTAAGTTCGATGAAGCTTCTGATGAAGCGATGATATAGTAAGCTGGAATACCGTAAGATAAAGTTGGTAAGCTTACTTCTTCGATAATCGCACCCATTTCTTCAAATTGTGCAGCAGCTTTACGAACAGCATCTTGAATCTCAGCACTCACGCCTTCTTGGAAGTACTCTTTTGGTAAAGCAACTTTCATTCCTGCCACATTACCATTCAAGTTGGCACTAAATTTAGGAACTTCGATTTTAGCACTTGTTGAATCACGTTTGTCATGGCCACTGATTGCTTCCAACAGAATTGCGTTATCTGTAACCGTACGTGTGAATGGTCCGATTTGGTCCAAACTTGAGGAGAATGCAATCAAACCGTAACGGGAAACACGACCGTAAGTAGGCTTCATTCCCACAATACCATTAAAGGCTGCTGGTTGACGGATCGAACCACCTGTATCTGTTCCCAATGAACCTAGAATTTGACCAGAAGCAACGGCTGCTGCCGATCCACCGGAAGATCCACCAGGTACTTTGTTTAAGTCCCAAGCATTCTTTGTTTTCTTGAAGTATGATGTTTCCGTCGATCCACCCATGGCAAATTCGTCCATGTTTAGTTTACCAACGTTTACTGTTCCTGCTTCTTTCAACTTTGTAACAACTGTTGCATCGTAAATAGGAACAAAATCTTCCAACATACGACTTGCTGCTGTTGTCGTCAGACCATCTGTGACAATGTTATCTTTAATCCCCATCGGAATACCATTCAAGACATTGCCGTCCGCATAACCGCGTGCATCCGCCGCTTCTGCTTGCTTCAAAGCTTCTGCTTCGTTTAATGCTAAGAAGGCCTCAACTTTTGGATCGATTTCTTCAATACGTTTGAATGCTTCTTTGGTTAGTTCAACAGAAGAAAATTCTTTGTTTACTAGTCCTTCGTGAAGGCTTTTCAATGTTTCAGTGTATTTACTCATGCGCCCTCCACCTCGTTATCTAAAATTGCCGGCACTTGGATCATGCCGTGATCTTCTGTTTTGACGTTCTTAAATAGTAAGTCACGATCTGTTCCTGGCTCTGCTACGTCGGGACGCATAACGTTTTTAAGTACCACACCGTGTGTTGTAACAGGAACACCGGTTGTATCCACACTATTCAACTGTTCAACCATATCCAGGATTGCTCCCATTTGTTCAGTAAAGTGGGCAATTTCTTCATCTTTAAATTCAAGTTTAGACAGCCCTGCTACGTGACGAACTGATTCTTCACTAATTCCCATTGTTTCCCCTTCTTTCCGTTTTCTCATCTATCAATTTTAGCATATTTAAAACTATTCTGACACGTTGTTTAGCCGATTAGTCAAATATATGGTAAGTAAAGTTCTGCGTGCCTTGATCACGGGCCACGAATGATTCAATCCCATCGATGGATTCCACCTTAATTTCGATCTGGGTATTCTGCGGTAAATACTGACTCGCTGCGTCTGTTATGTGTTGCGTAAACGCAATAATTTCAGTCTCGCCGTAGAACTGGGTCATAATATCAATTTCCAAGTTATGCAACTGACTATTTTTATAGTAGCCGACGCCCGTTACACCACTTAGGTTCGGGAAGAAACTTTGAATTTCGTTCTTAAAATTGGCAAAATGTGACGCGTCCTCTGATTCAATATCGGATGGGAATAATACTTTTTTCTCATTACGCGGTACCCACTCGGCTACACTGTTTCCTTCTGTAGACAAGCCTTCAAACGTATAGACGCCCCCTGCCAAGCTATCTTGTGGTGACTGAACAAAGATACCCACGACAATCGGAATAGAACCCAACCCCTCTGTTTGGCGCAAGCGTTCGACGATTTTATTGCCGTACTGTTTCGCGTTCTCTTCTACTTTCGCCAAATCAAGTTTTTGTTCATGGGTATAAATCCGATCTTTGTCATCTTTGGTTGTATAATAATCGATTTGATTCATCGCGAGCCCGATGGCAATACCGCCAATTTCAAAGCCTTTATCGGTTTGAATCATATAGTCTTGCTCGACAATTTGAGATAAATAGTTAGGCGCACGCGATTCGGCATCAGTCGCGCCGTTTCCGGCCGGATTCAACCCATCCGGATTTTCTTCAGACTGTCTGCCTAACCAACTTGAAGCTGTTTGTTCTGAAATAATTTGACCTTCTTGGAAATAATATTCCTCAGTTGAAAAGACACTCCGAGAAACATCCAGCAACCCCGTCTCAAAATCCTTCATGTTAACGGATGAATTCAATTCCAAACTGACTCCGCGATTTTGACTTGTTTGGTAGACACCGTCAACAATCAATGCGCGATAATACGCGTTTGAAAGCTTGTTGGACGTCGTTTTTACAGGTACAACGTTATTATTCGTTTGAGGTGTCTGTTGCTCAACGGTACTTTCTAAATTCGTACAGGCAGCTAATATTCCTGCACACGTTAACACGATTGCTGTTTTAATGCTGACTTTATTTATTTTCATCTCTTCCACTACTTTCTAAATGACGCACCATTTCTGCTTCCGTCCACACTGGTATATCTAGCGATTGCGCTTTGGTAAGCTTACTTCCTGCATCTTCTCCCGCTATCAGCCAGTCGGTTTTCTTAGAAACACTTCCGGTTACATTTCCACCTAATCGTTCAATCATGGCTGTTGCTTCTTGACGCGTATAGGTCGTTAGTTTACCAGTCAAAACGACTGTTTTCCCTTGCCAAATGGAATCTGTATTTGTCACAGCAGCTTTTTTAGGCCCTGTATAGGACAAATTAACGCCACTTTCGCGGAACTCTTGGATTAATTCTGCTACTTCCGGTAATGCAAAGAACTGCGTCACACTGTCAGCGATAATCTCGCCGAATCCTTCAATGGCGACAATTTCTTCTTTCGTCGCTGCCATTAAGGCGTCGATTGTTTCGAATTCTTCCGCCAACATTTTAGCCGCTTTCGCACCAACGTTACGGATACCTAAGCCAAAAACAAGGCGTTCCAAGGAATTCGTACGGCTGGCATCAATCGCATTTAAAATGTTCTCAGCTGATTTGTCTTTGATTTTATCCAATTGCAGTAAGGCATCTTTGGTCAATGTATAGAGACCTGCAACGTTTTTTACTAAGCCTTTTTCATACATCTGACTGACGACCCGAACACCGAGTCCGGAAATATTCATCGCATTACGCGATACAAAATGCGATAAGCCTTCCTTCATTTGGGCCGGACATTGCGGATTCAAGCAGCGCAAGGCGACTTCTTCTTCCAAATGGGCCAATTGACTGTCGCAGTCTGGACAATGTGTCGGAATTTGGTACGGTTCGCTCGTTTCCGGTCGTTTGTCCAGGTTTACAGAAATAATTTCCGGGATAATATCCCCAGCTTTATGAATTAAGACGGTATCGCCAATACGCACGTCTTTTTCTTGAACCAAATCAACATTATGCAGGCTCGCACGCTGAACCGTCGATCCGGCAATAAATACTGGGTCCATCACCGCTGTTGGTGTAACAACACCGGTACGGCCAACAGTCCATTCGATGTCACGCAAGATGGTTTCTTTTTCTTCGGCTGGGAATTTATACGCAATTGCCCAACGCGGCGCGCGAACGGTATAACCAATCTCCTCCTGGGTTTCAAAATCATTGACTTTGATAACCACACCATCGATTTCATAAGGCAAAGTATGGCGGCGTTCTTGAATATCTTCAATAAACGCCCACACTTCTTCGATTGCGTCACTTTCAAGACGCAAGGGATTCGTTCGTAAACCGAGCTCAGAAATTTTGTTTAGCAGCTCGGATTGACTATTCACAGCAAGCGCCTCAAAGTTGGCGGCACCGTATAGAAACACACTTAGATGACGCTCGGCGGTCACTTTGGAATCGAGTTGACGCAGTGACCCAGCCGCTGCATTACGTGGATTCGCAAATATTTCCTGCCCTTTTTCATCCCGGTCTTCGTTTAACTTCGCAAAAGCATCTTTCGGCATATAACATTCGCCCCGAACTTCGAACGTAATCGGTTCGCGCAGAGACAAAGGGATGGCTTTAACGGTACGGAGGTTTTGGGTAATCTCTTCTCCGATTGTTCCATCCCCTCGCGTGGCACCGCGGACGAAACGACCCGCTTCATATTTCAATGAGACAGCCAAGCCATCGATTTTCAGTTCGCAGACGTAGTTAAAGGGCTTATCCGTCAATTTTTGGATGCGTTCATCAAACGCAATTAAATCTTCTTTGTTGAAGGCATTTCCCAAGCTGAGCATGGGAACATCATGGGCTACTTTTTCAAAGCCAGCCAGTATTTGACCTCCCACGCGTTGCGTCGGAGATTCTTGAATAATGAGTTCGGGATACTCTGTTTCAATCGCCACGAGTTCATGATACAGCTTGTCATATTCTTGGTCAGAAACCATTGGTGCGTCTAAGACATAATATGCGTGGCCGTATGTATTCAAGCGTTCGCGAAGAATACGTGCACGTTCTTCGGATTCTAGCAAGGTTAATTTAGACATGTTTTCTAACCCTTTCTATTCTTTTTCAATCGGTGCAAATGATGCTAACAGACGTTTAATACCGATATCTTTGAACGCAATATCCAGTTGCAGACCATCACCTTCACCGGTCATTTGTACGACCATACCGGTTCCCCATTTTTTATGAACAGCCTTGTCGCCGACATTCCACCCTAGTTTATCCGCACCGCTATTTCCTTGTTGCGACACAGATTGCGTTGGTTGCGCTGGTTCATATGTTTGTGAAACGGCGTGTTCATAACGATTGGTTTTCCAACGTTGACGATATGTTGATGCCGGTTGTGCTGTGACAGATGGCGGGCTCATACGGTTTGCGCTATTCGCATATTCCAAAACATCCGCATCCATTTCCTGCATAAAGCGGGAAGGAGGGTTATTCTGAGTACGTCCGTATAAAAGGCGACTGTATGCGTTAGTAATGAATAATTCTTGTTCCGCACGCGTGATTCCGACATACGCCAAGCGACGTTCTTCTTCCATCTCTGCTTCTTCCATTAATGAACGGAAAGATGGGAAAATCCCTTCTTCCATTCCGATTACAAAAACAACAGGGAACTCCAGTCCTTTCGCCGCATGTAACGTCATTAAGGTCACTTCTGATTGTGGTTCTTCCTCGACTTGATCCAAATCAGACACCAAAGCCAGATCCGTCAAGAAGTCGGTCAGGTTACTTTCACCGTCTGTTAGTTTGTCGAATTCTTGCGTTACCGATAGAAATTCGTTAATATTCGCGATACGTGTTTCAGATTCCAACGTATTTTCTTGTTCTAAGCTTGTGATATAGCCCGTTTTTTCTAACATTTGCTCCACAATTTCAGTAACGGAAACAAATTCTGCCATTTGCTGTAAATCAGTCAGCATTTTCGCAAATTTACCCGTTTCTGTGGCTGCTTTCCCAGTCAATGGTGAGAGACTGACGTTCTTCGCCGCATCCAAATAGGAGTAATCATAAATATTGGAAAAGTCGTACAATTTCTGCAGACTTACACCGCCTATCCCGCGTTTCGGAACATTAATAATACGGTTAAAACTCAAATCATCGGCCGGATTGGAAATCAGGCGTAAATAGGCCATGACGTCTTTAATTTCTTTCCGATCGTAGAACTTGTGTCCGCCGACCATTTTATAGCGGATATTTGATTTAACTAGTGTATCTTCAATCACACGTGACTGTGCGTTGGTACGGTACAAAATAGCAAAATCGCCATACTTGCGACCTTTCTCCTGCACTTGTTGTTGCATCGTACTCACAATAAAACGCGCCTCATCATGTTCCGATTGGGCCCGGTAATAAGTGATTTTTTCACCTTCTACATTATCGGTCCATAATTTTTTATCCTTACGATTGTTGTTATTTTGAATAACCCCGTTCGCCGCTTTTAAGATAGTCTTTGTGGAACGGTAATTTTGTTCCAACAACACCACTTTGGCATTTGAATAATCTTTTTCGAAATTCATAATGTTGGCCATATCAGCCCCACGCCAACCGTAGATACTTTGGTCCGCATCTCCAACGACACAAATATTATTGAATTTATCCGCCAGTAGTTGCACTAATTTATATTGCGCGAAGTTCGTATCTTGATACTCGTCCACGTGGATGTAGTGAAATTTATTCTGATAGTAAGCCAGTGTCTCCGGATACTTTTCGAATAATTTCACGGCCTGCATAATCAAGTCATCAAAGTCCATCGATTGCGCATTCTTCAAATGACGTTGATACGCGCCATAACATTCCGCCACGATATTATCGAAATAATTACCTGTCATATTCGCATACTCTTCTGGTGTTAAAAGTTCGTTTTTCGCATTTGAAATTTTACCCAAAATTGCCCGGGGCTCAAACTTTTTAGAATCTAGATTTTTTTCTTTTACAATGCGTTTCATTAATGTCTCAGTTTCACTCTGGTCACAGATAGTAAAGTTCCGTGAATAACCTATTTGCTCGGCTTCACGACGTAGGATACGGACACACATGGAGTGAAAAGTGGAAACCCACATATCACTTCCGGCTGTACCGACCAAGCGGGTTACCCGTTCTTTCATTTCTTTAGCAGCTTTATTTGTAAATGTAATGGCTAAAATATTCCAGGGGTTGACAAGTTTCTCTTGTAATAAGTAAGCCATGCGGTGTGTGAGGACGCGTGTCTTCCCACTTCCAGCACCAGCCATAATCAATAATGGCCCTTCAGTCGCTAGAACAGCTTCTTTTTGTTTTGGATTCATACCATTCAGTAATTTATGTTCTTGCACTTCTGCCATCCTCCCTTGTTTCCTTGATAAACATCATGCTCTAGTCTATCATTTTACAGCCTCATCATCAACGAAACGCCATGAATTTATTAGGTATTTAAAGGGTTCTTAAGAAGCGCGACAGTAAGTTGTGATAAGGAAAGTTGAAACCTTTTCTAGCGTTGGACTTGACGAAGAGCTGGGGATTCATTGCTATACTCTCAAGTAGAAAGTCTAAATTGAAATTTTACTTGAGACTTTTTTCAAAAAAGCTTTACAGAGGCCGCCCTTTCTAATCTTAGATAATTATTTGTACAAAAAAATCCCCCTTGCCTGAAAAAGGACAAGGAGGATTTTGCAATGGTAATGTGGGAAACCATTGAAGGGTTTGGGTACATTTAATATACCCTATCCATATTGATTACGCGTAAAAACTGCGTAAATTTAATGTAAAGTTACTCCGGACTCAATAAAACCGTGAGCGCAGACCAATCATCGCCCATCGCATTAACCAACCAGCCGGTATCTGTTGCTCGTAAATACCAATCGGGCTGGAAAGACAACTGACTCATCAATTGTTCTTGCTCATCCTGGTTCACTAAATACGAGGTAACGGGCTGCGTCATTTTCACTTCTGGAATCGGCAAGCCACAAACGGCGCGGATAAATAATTCATATTGGCTAATATTCGTCGCATCCAATGTGTAATCAAGCATATGGTGCACGCTGGTAATTATTTTTTTCGCATAAATGGTACCTACAGCCGTCACTAAGAATTCAATCGTAATAATACCGCTCAGATTCATGGCACCCGATAAAGTGCGTCCGATATCCTGAATGGCGTCCGCCATTTCTTCCGGAATACGTGCGGGTGTCACTGCACCTTGTAAAACTTGGCGGTGATAAAAGGTTTCACTAATTGGTAACGGTACAAGTTGACCATTCTTACCACTGACAAATGAAATCGTCAACTCTCTATCAAATGGCACCCAAGCGTCCAAAATGCAACTACCCGTTTGAAGCAGCGCCTCTGCTTTAGAAAAATCTTCTTCGCTGTAGAGCATGACATTACTCAGTTGATTTTTCTCCACTCGGATTGGTTTCAATACACAAGGATAACCAATACCACCTACTTCTGCTTTTAAATCAGCGATAGATGTAATCAGAGCATACGGAACAGCATTTATATTTAATGATTCCAAAAAAACTTTTTCAATCAAGCGGTCTTTTGTCACCGAAAGCGTTTCGGCTAATTGTGGGATTTCAATATACTGTTGAAGCGCTTGAAGTTCATCTGCTTCATCACAGTCGGATTCAAATATTAATAGATTGGCTTTACTCGCAAAATCAAATAAATTTTCTGATTTTTGATCCGAGAAGACGATTACCTTGTAACCGCGTTCGCGAGCCGCTACTTGCAAACGTTCGCTGCGTTTCCCTTCCCCTAAGATACCTATCGTTTGTCCAGGCAGATTAATGGTCGCCATTGTCTTATCACCTCACACTTCATCTGTTCCGTTTTAATTCGAAACATCATATTTATATAGTTCATACCGTTCAATTAAATCTATTAATTTTTGTGGATAGGTCGGATCGGTTGCATAGCCTGCTTGTTGGAGCGCGTGACTGGCGTCTTCATAAGTCGCAGCCTCCAAAACGGGATGATACAACTCCGGATTCCAGTCGGTTCCATTTACCATCAATAGGGCATGATCTTCAATGGATTCTGTTACGTTTTTATATACTTTAAAATAGTCTTGGATGACAATCCACTCACCATTTGCAAACTCGCTTGTTTCCATCAACACCGCACGTGACAGGTCACCGGTCTTTCGGCCATACAGATTATTGTAATCAGCCGCCAGCTCACTTTCTCCCCAGTCGGACTCCAATATCGCTTGCGCAATACTGACGCTGGGACGTACGTTATAGAGTTCGTACATTTTTTGCGACACCGGTAAAATAAGTTGGATAAAAGACTCTTCCTTCCCCAAGGATTCATGCCTTGTTCCATATGAGGAGGAATAGCCTTCAATAATGGAGTAACCCGCCATGAACAGAAGGGTCCCTGCAAATAAAAAGCCAACAACCTTTCGCTTCATATCTTGTATATTTCGTTTCGACAGTTTACTCATTTTTCTCCTTGCCATACCTTGCTCCTTTTCAAAATAAACTACTCTGAAAGCTCGCTTATTTGTTCCCGAATCGCTTCATTCTTCTGTAATAAAGCGACATATTCTTCTAAAACTAACTGATTTTCGACCATGTACTGCGCATTTTCACGTCCAACATAACGGAAATGCCATGCTTCATAACTCACATCAATGATGCCTTCTTTTCCACGTGGGTAACGTAAAACAAAACCATAGTCAGCCGCGTTCTCATATAACCACTGCGCACTGGCAGTACTTTCAAATTCTGTTACTAAGCCATTTTCTAAATGATAAAGCGCAGGATCGGTAATATCTGCCGCTAAACCAGTCATGTGCTCACTCGTTCCCGGAATCGCAATAAACGCCTCCGTTAACTCCTTAGCTTCAGCCTCCGAACGACCGTTGTTAAAATGACCCGAATAAACATTCGCGTAAATTTGTTCTTGATACGCAAAAGAGCGGTAACCCGACACAAAAATAAACGGAAGGCCTTCTGCTTCTCCTGCGGCAATCATTTCTTCAAAATCTTGTGCAATTCTCGCATCGAGTGTTTCGCCACTTGATGCTGTATAAGGTTCAAAATTCAAATCTTCATTCAATTGATTTGCTTGGTTCACCAAGATTAAATTCCAATCAGAAGAATGAACTTCTGGTGTTGCGACTAGCTGTTCTTGCAACGCTTCAATTTCAGTCTGGGTTATACTCTCAAAAACTTCCGATTCTGCGACCGTCGAAACGGATTCCGAGTGGTCCACTAAATGGGAGGTGGAGCCTTGGCTTTCAGAAGTTGGTTGTAATAAATCACACCCACTCAAACTAAATAAAGAAAAAGCAGTTAGAGCTAATGCTGGCAGTAGATATCTTTTATTAGGCGTGCTTGTTTTCATGTAAAACAAAACCTTTCTGTAGACAGGATTTTTTTCATCCATTATCTTATCATACATGCCAGATTTCCTTTAAAATTTCACCTTTTCTTAACTCATTGTTACGATACTATCGGGATCATTTTCTATCATCCACTCGATTAAATCGACCTTTTGTGTCTCAATTTGATAACGAATAACACTCGGAAGACGTAAATCGATAATATCTTTGTAACTCCAAAAATCATAATTTGTCTCCAGACGTAAGGTCGTCGTTGCCGGTTTACGATTGCCTTCCTCAAGCTCTTCACTATTGCGCCAAGTAATCGTAGCTAAACCAGTTTTAAGCCATTTTTTGGCAACTTGATATTTCAAAAAATGATACTCACGAACCGGATTGTCAGCTACTTCTGGTAAAATGTCCGCGTTACGCGAAACTTTCTGTACTAGCATCCACTCATAATCCGTAAATAACCGCGATACAATATTCATATTGTCTGGTCGCAGTCCATGCTCACCTTTTTTCCAACGATCCCAACTTTGGGATGAAATACCTAATTGACCAGAATAAAATGCTTTTTCGCTCACGTACTGTTCTTTAATTGCGTGTAATACAATTGCTATTAGTGCTTGATTCATGAGAAAGCCTCCTTAAGTCTAATGTACATTTATTATACACTTATCACGTGTAAGAGGACACTTTAAAGTGCTTATTTCTAAAAAAATGTATGCGGTTTAAAATAACGGGTTCTCCCTCATTTTTAGACAACAATAAAAAGGCCGGTGCAAACGCTCCGTGCCTTCTATATCGGTGCCAGTTGAACCCCTTTTGTCAGCTGGACATATTCAAAAAGTGTCCCCTCAAAAACCAATTCTAACGGCAAATTGTCCACCAAATCATAAGGTGCTACAAAAGAAAGTGGTTTATCCGGTAAATAAACGCCACCCGCAGTAAGAACTGTCGCCACGAATTCGGAACAAAAATAATGATGCTCACGCTGCCATTCGATTTCGAAATTTGCTGCAAGCAACCCTAAGAAATTATAGCGCATCTCTTGTTCCTGCAAGCGCGTCTTCTCAATAAAGTAAAGCATTTTATCTCTTTGCTCTTCTGTTACTGTTAATGAATAAACGGTACAATCGGAAGTCAAGAAAAAATCAGAGTGAACATCTTCCTGTACGAATCCCCCATTAATCGGATTCCACGGCTGCTTTCGTCCAAAACTATACGTCTGATTTAATTCTAAATCAAAAGCAAGTGAACAATGATTATATTTTTGTTGCGTGAATCTCTTAATTGTTTGTGACAACAAGCTTCCGGTATCCGTTAAAAGCAAATAGACTTTCGAATCTGCCAAATCCCTACCTCCTTCTCAGTTCGTTTCATTCCTATCACCTTGAAGTCGATTCGAACATTTCTAATACTCCTAGTTTACCCCATCACAAGCCATTAACCAATCTACTTTTAAACGAAATAGATTAAAAGTACATAAAGAAAGAGTGAGAAAAACGCTTTAATCCAAATTACTGGAACTAAACGTCTTTGCCCACTCACACTTTCTTATTGGTTATCTTTATACATAATTGATTCAACGTTGTAACCTTGCGCTTCCAAATTCTTCTGAATGCCCGTTACATCGTCACTATCTACTTGAATGACTATCTGGATATGATCTTTTCGATAGACAGCAATCTGTTGAATGCTTATTTCTGCTTCTGCAAAGAAATCCGTAATCTCTTCCAATACACCTTTACGGTCTTCTGGAACATTAATCACTAAACGAACGCCCGGTGTATAGAAGCCTAAGACATCTACAAAAGCATCCATGATATCTTTCTCGGTTATAATACCCACCAACTTATTATCACCTTCAACGACTGGTAAAACACCGATTGCATTTTTACGCATGTTTACCGCTGCCTCTTCTAGCAAGGCTTCTTTATTAATCGTGATGACATTTTTCTCCATAATGTCATTGGCGCTTGTACGATTTAATAGGTAAGTCACTTCACGCATATCTAAGCTCGTCATCGTAGATGGTGTGTTTCGACTGATAATTCCCTCCGTAACCAGACCAATCATGCGATCACCTTCGACTACAGGCAAACGGTGAATATTGTGCTTTTTCATTAAATCTAGTGCGTCTAAAATTTTCGTTCCTGCCTCAATTGTTACTAAATCTTTTGACATATAGCTATTAACATCCATGCATTACCCTCCTAGATAGGCTTTCTGAACTGCATCACTTTGTAACAAGTTCGCTCCCGTATCACTTAACACCACTTTACCCGTCTCTAAAACATACCCGCGATCTGAAATTTGTAACGCGACTTTTGCATTTTGTTCAATGAGTAAAATCGTCGTGCCTTGTTTTTGAATGTCTTGAATAATCCGGAAAATTTCTTTAATGAAAATAGGAGCTAGTCCCATTGATGGTTCATCCAATAAGAGTAACTTTGGTTTAGACATGAGAGCCCGGCCCATCGCCAACATCTGTTGTTCCCCACCAGATAGCGTTGCCGCATCCTGATTCTTACGCTCCGCTAGTATCGGAAATCGTTCAAAAACATGTGCCAAATCTGCACTAATATTTTGTTTGTCTTTCCGGGTAAAACTACCTAAATCAAGGTTCTCCTGCACAGAAAGGCCTTTGAAAACGTGACGCCCTTCTGGTACTTGTATCAATCCTTTTTCAACGATTTTTCGCGGTGCATCTTTGGCGATATCTTTGCCCATGTAGGCAATTTCGCCGGAAGAAGGACGGACCAATCCTGAAATAGTTCGAAGAATAGTCGTTTTACCGGCACCATTCGCTCCAATTAAGGAAACAATTTCGCCCTCATTCACTTCAAAGGAAATATCTTTCACGGCTTGTATCATGCCATAATTAACAGAGAGATTCTTCACTTTTAGCATGATTACTCACCTCCCAAATATGCTTTAATAACGGCTGGATTTTTTTGTATTTCTTCCGGTGTACCTTCCGCAATCAACCGGCCATATTCCAAACAATAAATACGTTCGCAAACGTTCATGACTAATGACATGTCGTGTTCAATTAATACAACAGTAATTTGGAATTGTTTCTGAATTTGAATAATTAAATCGGTCAGTTCCGCCGTTTCTTGCGGGTTCATACCCGCAGCTGGCTCATCCAAAAATAAAATTTTTGGTTGGGTAGCCAGAGCGCGCACGATTTCCAAGCGGCGTTGTTCGCCGTAGGGAAGGTTCCGTGCCAACGTATCCAGTTTATTTTCAAGCTTAAATATTTTTAGGAGTGCGATGGATTCTTCACGCAACTTTTTGTCATTTTCATAATACTTCGGCGTTCGGAAAATACTATGCAATGTGCCAATACCACTTTTACTGTGTAAGGCAATCATAACATTTTCAATCACGCTTAAATCCTTGAACAAACGAATATTTTGAAACGTACGTGCTAGACCCAAATCGGTAATGACATACGGTTTTTTTCCGTTTAACTTCGTCTGTTTGCCTTCCGTTTCTAAAAGAATATCTCCTTCCGACGGCACATACACGCCAGTCAAAAGGTTAAAGAAAGTCGTTTTACCTGCACCGTTTGGACCGATTAAACCAACCAGTTCACTTTCTTCCAGGCGGAAATTGACATTGGAAAGCGCAGCAAGACCACCAAAATTTTTAGTTAAATCCGTTACTTCCAATAAGCTCATTTCTCCACCCCTTTCTTACGGTTCAATAGACCAGAAATCGTAAATTCGCGTGTTCCCAACAGACCACCGGGACGGAATACCATAATCGCAATTAATGCGATTGCGTAGAATACCATCCGTAACTGCCCAGCAGATTGTAAAGCTGTGTTTAACAGGCCTAAAACAATCGCCGCGACCACCGTTCCGGTCACACTGCCGATTCCACCAAATACGACGATGATTAAAATATCGATGGACTTTTGGAATGTAAAATCAGCTGGGTTGATAACACTGAAGAATGTGGCATATATATTTCCCGCAACACTCGCCGTCATTGCGCCTAACATAAAGGCAATCACTTTATAAAGCGTTGTGTTAATTCCCATTGACTCAGCGGCAATTTCATCTTCACGAATTGAAATAGTTGCCCGCCCCGGGCTACTCTTAATATAGTTTACAATCACAATCGTTGTCACAACAACAAAGACAAAAGTTACCATAATAAAGCTCAAGTTAGATTCGAAAGGAAAGGCAATTCCGCTGATTCCCCGTGCACCATTTGTTAGATTAGGCAGGTTGATAATGGCAATACGGATAATCTCCGCTACTCCTAATGTTGCGATAGCCAGATAATCGCCTTTTAAACGCAATGTCGGAATTCCCACGACCATCGCAACAAACATCGCAATGATCATACCAACAAATATGCCGACAAAAAAGCCAGGTAACCCGTCGATATATTTACTGATTACTGCACCACTATACGCACCAATTGCCATAAATCCCGCATGTCCGAGAGAAAACTGTCCTGAAAATCCAATGACTAAGTTTAGTCCAATGGCCAAAATAATATTAATTAAAATTGTCATGAGTGTAATTTGTTGGAAAGTCGAAATCAGACCGGAAAAGATACCAAAATAGAGGGCAACACCACTGACGGCAATCAGCAGGAACCAGCCTAAGTTATATTTATTGAACTGTTTCATCTGCGTCACCTACACTTTCTCTTTTACGTTTTTGCCAAGAATACCGGATGGCTTCACGATTAAAATCAAAATTAAAATCAAATACACAACTGCATCTTTGAACATGGAACCACCATAGGCACTAACCATTGTTTCAATGATACCAATCAGATAGCCGCCCAACATAGCTCCCGGGATAATCCCGATTCCTCCGAATACGGCTGCTACGAAGGCCTTCAACCCAGGCGTCACACCCATCAACGGATCAATCGAATTGTAGTAAATACCGACTAATACACCGGCAGCTCCTGCCAATGCGGAACCCATAATAAAAGTAAAGGAGATGACATTGTCGACGTTAATACCCATCAATTGTGCCGCATCTTGATCCGTACTGACCGCACGCATCGCTTTCCCCATGGTCGTGAACTTCACGATTACTTGCAGAGCCAGCATCAAAACAATTGTTGTCACGATAATAACGATTTGCTGCGAGTTCACTTGAATCGATCCGAATGAGAAGATGCGTGTTTCTAAAGCCGTTGGGAATGCACGGCGTTCCGGGCCCATAAAGTAAATCATCAAGTTTTGCAGTAAATAAGAAACTCCGATAGCTGTAATCAATGCCGCAATCCGAGTCGCTCCGCGCAAGGGACGATAGGCAATTTTTTCAATCACTACACCCAGAAGTGCACATAATAACATTGAAATAACAATTGCTGGAATAAGTCCCAATCCCACGTTTTGAATCATCCCGTAGCCAATAAAAGCGCCGACCATATAAATATCCCCGTGGGCAAAGTTAATGAGCTTAATAATTCCGTAAACCATCGTGTATCCGAGGGCGATGAGCGCATAAATGCTTCCCAGTGAGATTCCGTTTACCATCTGCTGGATAAAGCTTTCCATATAATACACCTCTTTGCTTTCTAAAAGATTAAAGAGGGACGAGACAGATGTCCCGCCCCTCGTTTTGTTATTTAGGTGATACGACTGTATTTCCAGCCTCTTCCCCATCTTGTAATTCGATAACAAACGTACTCTTAACCGGGTTATGATTTTCATCCAATGAGAATGTTCCGGTTACACCTTCGAAATCTGTTGTCTTGGCAATGGCTTCAGTAACGGCTTTTGAGTCTGTTGTGCCGGCCGTTTCAACTGCTGCCAACACAAGGTTTGCTGCATCATATGCCAAAGCTGCAAAGGAGTCTGCTTCTACACCGAACTTTTCTTCGTATGCTTTTAAGAAATCTTGTACTTTCGGATTTTCACTGTTCGGTGTGAAGTGACCTGTATAGTAGATATCATCTACGTTGTCTGCCCCAGCCAATTCAACTAGGGTTGAGTTCGCAAAACCATCTGGACCTAAGATTGGTTGTGTAATACCCATTTCACGGGCTTGCTTAATCAAGAGTCCTGCTTCTTCGTAATAGCCTGGGATAAAGATAACATCAAAGTCTTTATCACGGATATTTGTTAAGATGGCATTAAAGTCCGTATCTCCATCTGAGAAGTTTTCTTTAGAGACAATTTCACCACCAAAGACACTTTCAAAGGCTTCTGTTAAGCCCACTGCATAATCCGTTGAGTTGTCTTGTAAGATGATTGCTTTCTTCGCGCCTAAATCGTTTTGTGCGAAGTTAGCCAATACTTCTCCTTGGAAAGAATCTTGGAAACACACGCGGAAAATATATTCCCAAACAGTTTCATCGTCTTTCATCGTAACCATATCGCCTGTCGCTGCCGGTAATACGGCCGGAACGCCTGCGCGATCAAGTACTGGTGTTTGTGCAACTGCATCTCCTGTTGTTGCAGGTCCAATAATTGCTGTAACTTTATCTTCAGTAGCTAAACGTGTTGCAACAGAAGCTGCTTCTTGGGCAACTGAAGTATTATCGTACACTTTATAAGTGACATCTTCATCTGAGATACCGCCATCTTTATTCTTTAATTCGACCGCTAATTCAACGGCATTACTCATTGGGGTTCCATAGGCACTTGCCCCACCTGACAATTCAAAGTTACCACCGATAACGACACCTGATCCGTCTCCACCCGTTGTCCCCTCAGATCCAGCCGTTTCTCCCGCACCATTTCCACACGCAGCTAATAGCAACATAGACGATAGTCCCAACCAATACTTCTTCTTCATTAAAAATCCCCTCCGTGTTTTCCATTATAATACTTACCGTAATCAAAGAAACAAGGAGATTTTCTCCTTAAATTTTAATGTTTACAGTATAGAATATTCTGACAATTTAAGCAACACCTTTTTCTAAGTATTCACATGGTTTTGTTAGGTTTTTAAATGATTCCGTTTACAACATTGATTCAATAGGATTTAAAATCGTCAAATTTATTAACAAAAACCGATCTTACCACGAAATCTATTCGGTAAAATCGGTTCTCAGTATCACTCCACGCTTTTCAGAGCTTCAATCATATTCACTTTTTTCAACTTCAAATGCATAATAACCATCACAATCGCTGAGAATAACAGCGTCAAAACGGTCGAATAGACATAACTAATCGGATAAATGGCAATTGGAAACAACATAAAGTCCACTTCTACCATCTTTAATAAAACTGTTGCCAGAATATTTCCAAGACCAAAGCCGACAAGAATCCCGAACAGTGTCAAAATAAAAGTTTCGCGATAAACATATAAACTCACTTCCATATCATAGAATCCGAGCACTTTGATGGTTGATAATTCGCGGATACGTTCAGACACATTGATGTTCGTCAGGTTATACAATACGACAAACGCCAAAGCTGCTGCTGAAATAATCAAAACCAACGTAATCACGTCCAAACTTTCCAAAGTATCGCGGAAAGCTTCATGAATGACTGACATGAAAGTGACAAGTGCCACATTATCATTATCCATAACCCGCTCAGCGAATGCTTCTTCCCACTCACCATCGGTTTCTTCGAAAACGAGTAGGTCCGTATTAGGTGTAAAGGAAGCAGCAAAAACTGATTCATACAAGTTACGTGATAGGTAGACATAATGTCCAGTATAGTTTTCCGTCACAGTATCAATTGGAATCCGGTAGGTCATCTCTTCTTCATTTCGAATAACCAGTTCGTCTCCAGGTCCAACAGCCATTAAATCAGCAAGCTTTTCTGAAATAATCGCTCCATCATTATCAATTCTGTGAAGAGCCGTTGCATCCCGTTCTTTCAACCGTACAAATGCAGACACATTGTCCGTGGCTTCAGGCACAAAGATTGTTACATCCTGTGTCGTAATTCCTGTTCTTTCTGCTTTGTATGTTTCTTGAAGCGTAAAGAGATGGGAAGAAATCTCTTGATACTCTTCTCTTATCTCCTCATAACTCAATAAGTCTGAACGCGTACGATCTGGTTGTAAAGCGACCACAGCATCGTATCTCATGACTTTTGAAAATTGCGTTTCTGCGAGTCCCGAAATCGAGTTGCTGATAGCAAATCCCGTCAGAATAAGCGCCATACAGCCTGCCACTCCGACAACGGTAATTGAATTCCGCACCTTATAACGCAGAAGATTTCGAACTGTTATCTTAGAGTTGAAGCCCAAGCGGTTCCAAACAAACGGCAACCGCTCCAAGAAGATACGCTTTCCTTGTTTCGGTGCTTTTGGACGCATGATAGAAGCAGGGGTTTCCTTCAATGTATGGTAGCTTGCCAACATTGCCGGCCCTACAGTGCAAAGAAGTGCCACAACCGATGCAATCAGCGTATAGAAAGCATACTGATTCAATCGAATATCCGGTAAATTATAGAGTGAACTATACGCATTATAGATTAAGGTTGGGAATAACCAATAACCCAAAATTAAGCCGACAAACGTTCCGGTTATTCCGGCAGTTGCTGCATAAACTAAGAATTTAAGCGCAATATCAAAGTTCTTATAGCCCAATCCTTTTAAGGTTCCAATTTGCGTTCTTTGTTCATCTACCATCCGAGTCATCGTTGTGAAACTAACCAGTGCAGCAATTAAAAAGAAAAATACTGGAAAGACATCTGCAATCGAAGAAATACGATTCGCATTGTCCCCATATCCTTGATAACCGGGATTGTCAGAGCGGTCTTGTATAAAGTAAACCGGTTCTTCAAGTGCTTGCAAATCGTTTCTCGCTAGTGCGAGTTCTGCTTCCGCTTCGCCTATTTCTTGATCCGCAGTCGCTTTCTCAGCTTCAAAGGTAGCCAATCCTTCTGCATAGTCATTTTCGCCCGCTTGAATCTGTGTAAGCGCATCTGCCAATTGGCTTTCCCCACTCGAGCGCTCCGCAGCCAATGTATTTTTCCCTGCAGTCAACTCTGCTTGCCCGGCATCCAATTCGCGTTTCGCTGCTTCCAGTTCCTGATAAGAATCAGCTAAAATTTCTGACTGTACTGCGAACTGACGATCTGCTGCATTAACTTCTTCTTGAATCGCTTTGACAGAGGATTGTACTTTTGTCAAAAGGATATTTTTAGCACGCTGTAGTTCTTCTGAGCGTGCTTGTAACGTTTGACTGTTCGTAGTATAAGCACGTTTTGCTGCTTCAAGCTGCTGTCCTGTGTCAATTAGAGCAGTTTTTGTTTCCTGAATGCGTACTTTTTCCGTATTCAGATTGTTTGCCTGTTCGGTAATGCCTGTCTGTAAGTTATTTTGCAACGTTCGTTCTTGCTCCAAAGCATTGGCGACCGTTTCTACGGGCACTTCACCATTTAAGTATTTAAGGAAGGGATCGTAACTCAACGTTTGGTTTCCCTGCCCCATAACTTCGGTACGGGTCTGAGTCTTATCAGCATCCGTTAATTCCGCATAAGGAATCTCTATTTTCTGTTCGATATAGGCACGTTGCTCTTGTCGATTACCCAACACTGCTTTTTGTGACTCCAAGGCAGCCGTTCCATCGGCTAATTGTGTTTCGGCTGCTCGCAGTTGCGATTCAGCTGTTTGTAGATTCTCTTCTTGTGTACGGAAGGTTTCGGCCAAACGTTCCAACTGTTCTTGTGCAGCTGCAACCTGTTGCTCTGCATCCAATAATTGCTGAACTTGGGCAACTAAAGCCTCACCTTCTGGAGTCGGAATAGGATTTTCTACCAAACCTTCCAACGTAATGACCGTATCCAGTTGACTTAACAACTGTTGTTTTTGAATGTCCCATTCTGCTTTGGCATCCGCATACTGCTTAGTCCCTGCTTCCCACTCGCTGTACCCTTTATGGTATTGAGTATAAGCGGTGTCTAACACTGCCTGTTGGCGATTAATTTCTGCTTCGGCGGTACTGATTTCGGATTCAAATACTTCCAGCTTTTGATTGTACTCTGCCCAAGCATCGTCTAACTCTAAACGTGCAGCAGCCAATTCTGCTTCTGCTTCCGCTAATTGTGCTTTTGCCTCTTCAATTTCCTGCTCAGCAGAAAATATTACTCGGCGGCCTTCTAATCTTATTTCATTTATTTTTTGAACCGGTCTTTCATTCAAAGCAATCTCGACTTCTTCAGTTTTTGCTTCTACTTTTTTGCCATAGGCATCTGTATAGGCATCTTCTTCGTCTGTGAATGTCACGTATGCCTCGCTGAAAAAATCACCCTTAATACTGTCAGAGTGCACCACACCAAAGCCATCAAGCGAACCTTTACCGACTTGCGTGTTTCCGCGGCCAACTCTTTCTATATAAAGAGGCGAATGAACAAATCCTACAACCTCATACGTTTCTTCGGTTAATGTTGGGGCTCCTTCTATCGGTGTTTCCGAACGGAATGTGACATTATCTCCTAATGATGGTTGCTTTGAAAAACGGTTTAACTCGGCATCTAAGGCGATTTCTCCAACCTTTTCTGGTAGGCGTCCTGATACAAGCGCATACTTGTTAACCGCGGTATCCGTGTCATAAGGATAGAGACGTAAGGTATATTCATAATCGGCAAGAATAGCATCCATGGTTCGCATGGGATGCACTTCAATGCCGTCGACCTTATCCAGTGCCGTCAAATCTTCCGCTTCAATACCGTACGATGAAACAACTTTTAAGTCGAATAATTTTCTGTTTTGGTAATAACGATTCGCGGTATCGAGCATATCCGGTCCTGTTGCACTGATACCGCCGAAGAACCCTGTTCCGAGTACAATAATCGCCAGCAAGGCAAAAAAACGGGCCTTATTATTCCAAATGCCCTTCCAAATATCTTTCCATAATGCTTTCTTTATCATTATCCCAACCCCTTACCATTCGATTTCGGACACAGGCATCGGGTAATCATTTTCATAAATCGAACGGACCTGCGCATTATTAATTTCAATCACACGATTCGCCATTGGAGCAATCGCCTGGTTATGGGTAATAACTACAACAGTGGTCCCCGTTTCGCGACAGGTATCTTGTAATAACTTTAAGACTTGCTTACCGGTCTCATAATCCAAAGCACCGGTTGGTTCGTCACATAAAAGTAGTTTCGGGCGTTTCGCAAGGGCACGTGCAATCGCAACCCGTTGCTGTTCTCCCCCTGACAATTGCGCTGGGAAGTTCATCATACGATCCGTCAATCCGACTGCATCCAACACTTCAGCTGCATCTAATGCACGGTTCGATATTTGAGCTGCCAATTCGACATTCTCACGAGCAGTCAAATTGGGCACCAGGTTATAGAATTGAAAAACAAATCCAACGTCCAGACGACGGTAATGAGTGAGTTGTTTCGGTGTGAATTCAGCAATATTTGTACCATCCACCATAATGCGTCCTTCACTCGGATAGTCCATTCCGCCCAAGATGTTTAAGACCGTCGATTTTCCAGCACCGGATGGGCCCAAGATCACGACAAATTCACCCTTGTCAATATCAAAAGAAATGCTGTCATTGGCTTTTATTTTCGTTTCACCCATTTGATAATACTTACTTACTTTTTGCAAAGAGATATAAGCCATCTCTTAGTCACCACCTTCTATCTAAAAATAAAGCATCACTATAACAAAAATATGCTAGTGATGCCTCCTCAATATTAGTTAAAGCGTTCCATCAATGATGATAGTGTATGCGTTTCGCGTGAATCCACACGGTTTTCTGGGTATCCTACACGCAATTGTTGAATCGGTGTGTAGTTCGCTGGAATACCGATTTCTTTTTTAGCTTCTGGAGAAGAAATACGTGCAAATCCTTCGTCCTCAGTAATGTATTGGTAAGCCAACAATGAATTGGTCGTTGCTAATTGCATTTGGCACATGATCATACCAGCAAATAGGTAATTGCTGCTTTCAGCTTCTTCGCCGTCTTTTAATGAAACAACGATATTAATCGGGCCTTTAGCATCTTCTTGTTCTGAGTAAAACGTAATATGGAATTTGTCATGTAAATTTTCTGGAATTGGCGCTGTCAAACCAGCCACAATAATCGCTTCGATTTGTGCATCTGTTAATTCAATCGCTACCAATTTTTCAGTTGGGCGGTTCAAAGCTGCTACTTTTGTAAAATCCATTTTATAAAATCTCCCTTACTTCATTTATAGGTTACTTTTATTATACTATATATTAGTGTAGTATCGGTGTTAAAATACATATAAAAGTACAAAATAGGGAGTTTATAAATATTATGCGTAAAAATGTTATTGTTATCGGCGGTGGATCAAGTGGTTTGATGGCCGCTTGTACAGCTGCAGAAAAAGGAGCTTCAGTCACTTTATTGGAAAAGAACCCCAATTTAGGAAAAAAATTGATTTTAACGGGCGGCGGAAGATGTAATGTTACGAATAATCGGCCGGAAGAAGAGATTATTGCACACATCCCTGGGAATGGCCGTTTTCTCCATAGTGCCTTCAATCAATTTAGCCAATACGACATCATGCATTACTTTACGTCACGTGGTATTGCCTTAAAAGAAGAAGATCATGGGCGAATGTTCCCAGTGACGGATAAAGCACGAACGATTTTAGAAGCGTTTATCGATGAATTGAAAAGAAGAAATGTCCAAGTACAAACCAAAGCAACCGTTGAGCGAATTAATTACGAGAACGGCAAGATTGTGGGTGTGACACTTGATGATGGAACAGTCATACCAGCAGATAGTGTTGTATTAGCAACAGGTGGGAAAACATATTCCCGCACAGGTTCTACCGGCGACGGTTACCGTTTCGCCAAATACGTCGGCCATACAATCACAGAACTTTATCCAACTGAATCTCCAATTACTTCTTCAGAACCGTTTATTACTGAGCGTGTTTTAAAAGGATTATCGTTGCGTGATGTTGCCTTGAGTGTTCGGAATAAAAAAGGCAAGACTGTTGTCAGCCACCAAATGGATATGATTTTTACCCACTTTGGCGTTTCGGGCCCGGCGGCATTGCGTTGTTCAATGTTTGTCCACCAAACTAAAAAACGGGATAAAGTGGATGAAGTAACAATGGCTTTGGATGTGTTTCCAAATAGTAGTATTGGCCAAGTAGAGCAAGACTTACAACGTTTAATCAGAGAAACACCAGACAAGAACGTAAAAAATGGCTGGAAAGACTTAATGCCTGAACGGTACTTGCTGTTCGGTCTCGAACAAGCAGGTATTGATCCAGATCAGACATTAAAGTCGCTCCAACCAAAAGATATTAAAGAATTCGCACAATTTGCCAAAGCTTTTACTTTTACAGCAAATGGAACGCTTCCGCTTGATAAAGCCTTTGTTACGGGTGGTGGTGTTTCCACGAAAGAAGTAAATCCCAAAACGATGGAAAGTAAACGCCAACCCGGTCTTTACTTCTGTGGCGAATTACTGGATTACAATGGCTACACAGGTGGATACAATATTACCGGTGCCTTTGTAACAGGACATACGGCCGGTATGCACGCTGCCGTTGATTAATGCTTTTGCACAACGAATACTTTCAAGTAGTTGCTTGCAGCATTCGCTTTCACCGTTGTGAAGTCTTCCGGTAACCCGTATTCTTTCACAATTGAATAATCAATTCCTTTATTCCGGAAGGCCTTCTCAAGGTCGCTCCGGAATTTTTTGCGTTTATATGTCGCCGCATTGCTGGACAAGATAAACATTCCTTTATCACTTGAAATATCAATCAAATCTTCAACCATCGCACTATAATCTTTTAGTACTGAGAAAGTGCGTTTCTTAGTCCGCGCAAAACTTGGCGGGTCAACGACAATCACGTCGAATTTCATATCTTTACGTTTCGCATATTGAATGTAATCAAACACATCCATTACGTGGATACGGTGGTCTTCTGGACTCAATCCGTTGATTTCAAATTGCTCACGCGTTTTTTCTAAAGAACGATTCGCTACATCGACACTTGTCGTATGTGCCGCGCCGCCCATTGCTGCAGCAACTGAGAAAGCTCCGGTATAACTGAATGTGTTCAGAACCGTTTTCCCTGGGGCATACGTGCTCATTAAATCAAGGCGAACATGACGCTGATCCAAGAAGATTCCTGTCATCCAACCTTCGTCCAAATACGTCGCAAATAGAACATTGTTTTCTTTCACGTAATGCGGAGATGGAGCTTTTTCGCCATAAATAAAACCGCTGGCGTCTTCATCATCTTGGTGATAGCGGCGTTTTTCATAAACACCTTTAACAGCTGGAAATACTTCTCTAAAAGCTGAAACAATATCTTCCTTATAAAGGTAAATTCCTTCACTGTACCAAGAGAACACAGCATAGCCTGCGTAATAATCAATGGTCAGGCCAGGAATGCCATCCCCTTCTGCATTGAACAAACGAAAGGTATCTGTACTTTTGCTGTGTAATAAAGATTTTCGTACTGACTTTGCACGTTTGAATTGTTCCAAGAAGAACTCGTAATCAAACGATTCACCTTGCTCCCACGAATAAATCCAACCAATTCCTTTATTTTGTTTTGCCAGATACGCTTCTCCCAAGAATTGACCTACTGGTGTAACAACTTGAACTAGTTCGCCTTCTGAAAAAATAACTTCTTCATCAAAGCTGAGGGGCGCCAACAATGGATCGCCTTTTTTAATATGGGAAACAGCTTTTTGGGCCACTGTTAGAATACGTTTTCCACTCATTTTTTATTCCTACTTTCATAATTTTTGTTTATATAATGATTAAATTTCTCTTCATCTCTAGTGAATATGATTGACTATAAAAAAACGTACGCGTATAATACATATACGAATTTACATATCATTTACATGCATTTTTTGCATTTACACATACACGTGAAAAGCTTATCTTACCACGAAACCCCTTAAGGAGGGATCCCATTGTTTCAAAAATTTAAAGAAACCGCACGGAACAATTTCGGTTTCTTATTTAGTGCCGTCATTCTTTTCTGGCTCAAGACTTATCTCGCTTACAACCTTGAATTTTCATTGGGAGTTGCTGGCATTTACCAACAATTTCTACTTTTAATCAACCCTTTAGCAAGTACTCTTTTTGTCTTTGGACTGTCGTTATTCTTTTCCAAACCAAAAAGCCGTTCTCGCGCTTTAATTTTCTTGTATTTTCTAAATACCGTGCTCTTATTTTCAAACGTTTTATATTACCGGGAATTCTCCGACTTTATAACTGTAAAAACAATCATGGGTTCTTCTTCTATGATGAATGGCTTAGGTCCCGGCGTTTTCAAAATGTTAGCATGGCAAGATGTTCTGTACTGGATTGACTTTTTCATCTTAATTTTTCTTTACCGTCGAAAAAAAGGTAAGTCAGAAGAACATGGACCGATTAAAAAACGGTATGCGATTGGAACACTCGTTATAGCCTTTGCATTATTCATGGCAAATCTTGGTCTGGCAGAAATCGACCGTCCGCAGTTACTAACTCGGACATTTGACCGTAATTATATTGTAAAGTATTTAGGTGTGAATGTGTATACCATCTATGATGGTGTTCAAACAGCAAAAGCGAATTCCGTTCGTGCGAGTGCCGATAGTTCCGATATGGCACCGGTTTTGGATTACATTGATACACATTTTGCTACTCCTAACCCTGAAACCTTTGGACAAGCAAAAGGTAAAAACGTTGTCTATATTCACTTAGAAAGTATGCAGCAATTCTTAATCGATTTAGAAATGACAGAAGAAAATGGCGAAACACGTGCCGTAACACCTTTCCTAAATGAACTGTACCACAGTACGGATTCTTACAGCTTTTCTAACTTCTTCCATCAAACAGCTCAAGGTAAAACGAGTGATGCGGAGTTATTGATTGATAATTCATTATTTGGTCTTCCACAAGGTTCCGCCTTTACCCAACTTGGTTCTGATAATACTTTCCAGGCCGGCCCACAAATCCTAAAGCCACTTGGATACTCCAGTGCAGTCTTCCATGGGAATGTTGGCTCTTTCTGGGACCGCGATAATGTTTATAAATCAATGGGGTATGATTACTTTTTCAGTTCAGAAACAAGTTATACCCTAACACCTGAGAATTCTCTGGAATATGGTTTGAAAGATAAATTATTCTTCCAAGAGTCTGCTCAATATCTAGAACAAATGCAACAACCGTTCTATTCGAAGTTCGTTACTGTTTCCAATCACTTCCCCTTCCCAGAGGACGAGATGAACACAGTATTTGATATTCCAAATACTAGTGACGATACTATTAATGGCTATTTCAATACGGTTCATTACGCGGATGAAGCTTTACAAGAATTCTTCCAATATATGAAGGATAGTGGCCTTTACGAGAATACCGTCTTCGTTTTATACGGTGATCACTTCGGTATCTCAAACTCACGGAACCGGACGCTTGCTCCGCTCTTGGGTCACGATCCAGCTACATGGGGCGAGTACGACAACACCATGCTCCAACGTGTTCCGATGATTATTCATATTCCTGGTATTGAAACAGGTTACGTGAACCCAACATATGGTGGTCAGGTGGACGTTCTACCAACTATTCTGCACTTACTTGGTGTTGATACAGAGACACACATCCAAGTTGGCCAAGATTTATTGTCTCCCGAACGGGAAGACTTAACGGTCCTTAGAAATGGAAATGTCATTACTCCAGAATACACGAGTCTCGGATCGAAGGTTTACAGTACGGATACAGGAGAAAATATTTTCGTGGACGAATTAGAAACGCCAGAGTTGTATACTGAGATTGTAGGTATACGTGAAGCAGGACAACTGCAACTATACATGTCTGATCAGATATTAAATGGTGATTTACTACGTTTCTACACACCTGCAAATTTCGAGCGGGCAGATAAAAACGCTGTGAACTACTTAAACTCCCCGGCTGACCTGCAAGCAGAACTAGCTGCAATGGGAGTGAAAAGTACGGCTTTAATTTCTCAAAACAATAACATTTCAACTGTACCGCTCTACCAAACCAACGCTCCAGAATTCCCCGGTAACGAAGTGGTTGAGGATCCACTAGAAACAAGCACACTTGAAGAAGAAACCGTTGAAGAAACAGAAGAATTGAATTAATTATTTTAGTAAAGAGAGGCTGGGACAAAACCTAGCTAAAAAGCAGCCCGGAAGTTTTTCTTCCGGGCTGCTTTGTTATTGGTATAAAAAAAGAAAGCCACCTAGTATAATGTAAATAACGACAAATACATTCAGGAGGGGCTTTCTTATGTATAAAAAATATAACACAAACCAAACCACTTTACCATTGGAATTATCCGCTTTGCTTCCCCCAAGACCATCTTGTTTTTGTTATCGATGAATTTATTGAATCGTTAGATTGGTCTGCCTATCCTTTATTCGAGGCTTCCGAAGGAAGGCCTGCTTATCACCCGCGTTTGCTTATCAAGGCTTTGTTATTCGCCTACTCGGAAGGTATCTTCTCGGGACGGAAAATGGAAAAGATGATGTTGGAGAACATCGCTATGATGTGGTTGGTAAGCCAAGAAACGATTTCCTACCGTACAATCAACCGGTTTCGGTCATCACTGTTTTGCCAAAATCTGTTACCGGAATTGTTTGCGGAATTTGCAGCGAAACTGAAGACAGAAAATATGGTCACGATGGAAACCCTCTTCGTTGATGGCACGAAAATTGAAGCAAACGCCAATAAGTTTTCTTTTGTCTGGAAAAAGGCCATTGAGAGATACAAAGCTTCCCTTAAAGAAAAGGCGATGCAGTACTTTAAGGAAGAAATTCAACCATTGGTTGACCAAGCCATGCAGATTGATGATTCTGATGAACTGTCCACCGCTGAGTTGGAAGAAATTGCCACTATCATTGAGCAAGAAATTCAGGACCTGTCTAGTGACATCGAGGCGAATCCAGTTAAAGGGAAAAACCCTAAAAAGCAAAGACGACGGACGCTAAAGAAACACTTGCGTAAATTGGTCAATGACTTTATTCCACGTAAGAAAAAATATGCGGCGTATGAAGAAGTTTTGGAGGATCGGAACAGCTTCTCAAAAACGGATACCGACGCTACGTTTATGCGAATGAAAGATGACTATATGCAAAATGGACAACTTAAGGCAGGATACAATATTCAAATTGGTACTGAAAACCAATTCGCTTTGGCCGTCGGGATATTTCCAAATCCTACGGATACGCGGACACTCATCCCTTTTGTAGATTCCTTGACTATTTTACCGAAGACCATTGTAGCTGATGCTGGATATGGCAGTGAGGAAAACCTGGATTACTTGGACCAAATTGGTGTGGAACACCTTATCAAATATAATGCGTTTGATAAAGAACAAAAGCATAGCTATAAATCATCAGATAAAAATAGAAAAAATTGGGAATATGTGACGGAAGAAAATTATTTTGTCCATCCGGATGGCACGAAATATTATTTCAGCCATATCAGCCGCAAGAAGAACACGAGTGGTTTCGTTCAGGTAATCCATGTCTATAAACCGACTAATCCGGAAGAAGCCCCCCAAAAATCATTTAACTATAATTGGCACTATGAGGAATTAAAAGAACAAGAAACGAGTAAGCTTTTATCGCCCGAAGGGTCTCGGGTTTTTGCACAACGCAAAATCGATGTTGAGCCTGTTTTTGGCCAGATAAAGGCTAATTTGGGTTTCACTCGATTCCATTTACGTGGAAAAGAAAAGGTAAAAGTTGATATTGAATTGGCCTTGATGGCCAATAACTTGAGAAAATATAATCTAAGGAAGGCTAGTTAACAGAATTACGCGACTTTTTAATACAAAACCAAAAAGATGATTGAGTTTTTTGAACTCATTCATCTTTTTGGTTAGCTGAGATATTTTGTCCCAGCCTCTCTTTACTATTAGTGACGTAAACGTGCTCACGATAGCAATGTCATAAACTTAAGAGACTTAACAACTATAGAAAGGGGGCAGACACCCGTTGGATGTGTTCTTCCTTTTTTTGTCGTGACCATTTTTAAGTTATCCGAAATGAGACGGAAATGCCATGCGTCCCGCAGCAGTACATAAGCAAACACGCAGGATATTTTGGATGCAGCAATGTTTTAACGGCTAAATTCATAGCACAGCGGAAATACCGAGAAACCTACTATTTATAATCAGTTGGTTCAGATAACTCACCGACCAACTGATTGTAAAACTGTTTACATCGAGTTCGAATGCCAAATCCGCCGACCAACTGATTGTAAAACTGTTTACATCGAGTTCGAATGCCAAATCCGCCGACCAACTGATTGTAAAGCTGTTTACACCGAGTTCGAATGCCAAATCCGGCGTCCAACTGATTGTAAAGCTGTTTACACCGAGTTCGAATGCCAAATCAGGCGTCCAACTGATTGTAAAACTATTTACATCGAGTTCGAATGGGAAATACTAGCTAAATGAGAAAACACCGTCATATCTAGGAAGAATAACCCTTGATATGGCGGTGTTTTTAATTGCTCAGATTATAAATTATTACTAAAAAGTGACTTTTCCCCACTTTCCTTTTTTGTATCTCGTCTTAGTTCTTTTCATTCAGCTCTTTAGGAAACTTAATCGTAAAGGTCGTTCCTTTATCGCGTGCGCTTTCGACCTCTATTTTCCCGTTATGACTATCAATCAAAGATTTTACAATCGCCAAACCAATCCCGGATTCGCCATATTTATTATTTTTACGCGAGGGATCCGTTTTGTAGAACCGTTCCCAGATAGCCGGTAGTTCATTTTCCGCCATCCCAATTCCGGTATCGCTCACTTTGATAACCGTATAATCTACTTCTGCATGGGCAGTTAAGGTTATCGTACCATTCTCAGTAAACTGGATCGCATTATTGATGAGATTGACCAAGATTTGTATAAACCGATCGTAATCCGCGTAAACGGTTAAATCCGGTGAAGAAACGCTCACGTGGACAGCGTTCCCTTTACTGGCCGCTTTTTTCATCAATTGCTCTTTCACTGCAGTCAAAGTTGCTAAACAAGGAATTGCTTGCTTCACTAAAACAACTTGTGCAGAGCGAATTTTTTCATAATCAAGATTCTCATTAACCATTCGTATCATCCGTCGTGTTTCATTTTGCATAATTTCAACACTGCGTTTCCGACTGCGTTCGGGAATCATGTCGTGCTCCCATCCCTCCAAAATACCATTAAGCGTCGTCAAAGGCGTACGCATTTCATGCGCCACGTCCATCATAAACTGCCGTCTTAACGACTCTTGTCTTTCGATTTCAATTTGGGAGTTCTTCAAAGAATCCACCATTAAATTAAAGTCACCAGACAATTCATCAAATTCATCGCGACCAAAATTATCCAAATGAATTTCAAAGTTTCCTTGAGTAATCTCATTCGTGGCCCGACGCATACGAATGATTCGTCGGGATAAATAATTAGCAAAGCCAATACTAAATAGAATCGCGATAACTCCTGACAGCAAAATGGCCAATTGAATCCCACTCCGCATATTAGAAATATCATTCTGGATACCGCTGACTGGTGAGGCAACGGCTACAAATCCGGAAAAGCTGCCCGTAGCCGTATTAAATAAAGGAAGATAAACCGTTACAAGCGACATCTCCTCATTCATAAATCCCCGGTCGCGTTCCTTCAAAGAAATTCGCTCGCCTTTTTGAAGCAGACTTAAATCTTTTGGGGCCAGACCACTTGCATAATTACGTTCAACCACAGGGTAAATTAATTGGTCCTGACTGTTGTACATGGCTAGCATAACATCTTGTTTTGAGATCATATCAATGCCATTTTCTACTTCACGCAACGTCATATTTTCATCAATAACCGCTTCTGCATAACCGAAAAGTTGCTCTTCCTTTTCTTCATAGATATTTGTCACTAGAAAGCGAGCAAATATTATCCCTGTTGCTCCAATAGTTACAATGATAACTAAGAAGAAAGCTAGCAACTGTTTATATAGAAATTTCACGCATTTTCCTCTTCTCGATTATGGCTGTCATCAAATTTGTACCCGACTCCCCAGACCGTATGAATGACTTGCGGTCCCACACTCTCAATTTTTTGGCGCAGTTTCTTGATGTGGGCGTCAATCGTACGCTCATCTCCAAAAAAAGGATCCTCCCAGATGCTGGTCAACAAATGCTCACGAGAAAAAACTTGGCGTGGATGCCCCGCCAATAAAGCAAAAATCTCGAACTCTTTCGGAGTTAATGCCTCAATTTTTTTATCATGATAAAATGCTTCACGCGAACGCGTACTAATTTTAATATATTCCGTTTCAATATCGAACCGTTCCTGACCACTCGTGTTTTCCGGTGCACTCAGTTGCGTCCGGCGATAAAGTGCTTTGATCCGGGCCATCAACGTTAATGGGCTAAATGGCTTAGTGACGTATTCATCCGCGCCAATCTCCAAACCAATAACCTGGTCACTTTCCGAATCGCGTGCAGTCAGCATAATAATCGGAACGTGAAGCGACACTTTACGAATTTCGCGACACACTTGCATGCCATCCATACCGGGTAAATTTAAATCCAAAATAATCATATCCCATGACTCTTTGTCCGCAAGAACTAAATCCAGACCTTTTTGTCCGTCTCCACTAAAGGCAGAATCCCAGCCCTCTTTTTCAAAAAACATACTCATCATTTCGCAAACGGATTCGTTATCTTCAATCATCAAAATGTTCATGATTGCACCTTCCTTTATAGTCATTTATGGGTTTTTATTCTAATTGTGAACATTCTATGTCATAATAGCAAATTAATTTGAATTTATTATGACTTTTTAAAAAGAAAAAAAAGCTTTTCGACATTTTTTGCTTATATATATGTAGAAAGGAGCGATAGCATGAATCAAGTATCTTTGATCGGACGTCTGGTCCGAAATGTCGAACTGCAGGAAATCGGTCATGGTAGTGTCGTTTGCAATAACACACTGGCTGTTAAGAGCCCACGCAAGAATGAGAACGGCCAAATGGTTGCTGATTTCATTCCAGTGGTCTTCTGGGATAAGTCGGCCCTCTTATTGCGGGACTACTGTGCGAAAGGAAATCAACTTGGCGTAAGCGGTCGAATGGTTTCCAGATCCTACGTAAACAAACAAGAACAAACTGTTTACGTAGTCGAACTATTAGTCGAAGAATTGTTTTTCATGGAAGCTAAAAAGACAGCCGAAAATGTGACACAACCGCCACGCGTGGACACATCTACCGAAGCAGAACCTGCCGGCATGCCTTTTTAAGCTTACCAACCAGTAGTATTTTTCACCTCCTCTAGCTGTAATTTTAATCACTGTGTATTCAGAACCCTCCTTTCAAATGATCTATGTGGATACACAAAAAACGAGTCGGATTACCCCGACTCGTTTTTTGTATTTGTATAGTTAGACCATTACTTCCTTATTACGCAGCTTATCTGCGTATTCATTAATTTTACGAATACGGTGGTTGATACCGGACTTTGAAATAATGCCGCTTGGAACCATTTCCCCGAGTTCCTTCAGACTTACATCTGGGTTCTCTAACCGTATAATTGCGATTTCACGCAATTTTACTGGTAATTTATCCAAGCCGACTGTTGCTTCGATAAACTCAATATTCTGAATTTGTCTCGTAGCAGCATCGATGGTCTTATTCATATTGGCGTTCTCACAATTCACCAAGCGATTGACTGAATTGCGCATATCACGAATAATCCGAACATCTTCGAATTTCATCATGGCGTTATGCGCGCCAACTAGAGCCAAGAAATCGGCAATCTTCTCTGCCTCTTTCAGATAGGTAATAAACCCATTTCGGCGATCAATCGTTCGTGCATTTAAATCGAAATGGTTCATCATTTCGCAAATATCTTTGTTGTGGTCTTCGTAATTAGAATAAATTTCCAAATGGTAGCGACTTGTCTCCGGACTATTGACCGAACCACCTGCCAAAAATGCACCGCGTAAATAGGAGCGTTCTTTTTGGTCGTTCTTCATGATTTCTTCCGAAACAGTTGTCGTGAAGGACAAACCGTCAAAGATATTCAAATCTTTTAATAGTTCTTGTACATTGCGTTTCAAACGGACAATATAAATGTTGTTCTTCTTTAATTTCATTTTGCGACGAACCAAAAGTTCTCCTTCCACTTGGTAGTGGTCTTTCAATAAGGAATACATCCGTCTGGCAATCGCAGCATTCTCAGATTGTATGTTCAAAATTAGTTTTTGATTATATATACTCACTGAACCACTCATACGAATTAAGGCGGTTAGCTCTGCTTTGGCATGTTCGCGGTGAACTTCCAATTGGGTCAGTTCTTTCTTGACATCAGAAGCATATGACATGAAACATCCTCCTTTCTTCTAATGAGTGCTTTTTTAGTTATGATTCAATGTTGGCATACTTGAGCTGAGGTTCATAATTTCTTGAGCTACTTTATCACCGTCATGATAGACACCACCGTCTTTCAGATTTAAGAAATCGGCAGAGATAACGCGACAATTTTCATCACGCAAAGCTTGGAAATCGTGTGTTACCTGCAATAAATATTCTTCATCCGCTTGTTGGTTCAACACAGCATCCGGCACACGTTCCGTATTCACTAAAACGGTATTAATGAATGGACGTCCCATATGTTTGTGGAGTACCTTAACATGATCCGCATCAGAGAAATTCTCAGTTTCACCGAGTTGCGTCATAATATTACAAATATAAACAACTTCCGCTTTCGTCTTCAAGACAGCCTCGCCTAAATCACCAATCATCAAGTTTGGCAAAATGCTCGTATACAGACTACCCGGTCCAATTAAAATAATATCTGCTTCTTCAATAGAACGAATAACATCACGGGCAGCATGTGCCTCTCTTGTTTCATCCAACGGTTTCACATACACATAATCAATTGGCTTTCTAATTCTCCCGATTACAGACTCTCCTCTTGCTGAGGTGCCGTCTTGGTACTTCGCATACAACGTTAAAGGCTCTTCAGCTGCAGCATAAATTCTACCTTTAACAGACATCATAGCTGATAAAAGGCGAACCGCATCGAAAACACTGCCTTTCATTTCGGCCAAAGCTGCAATGATTAAGTTCCCAATCGCATGACCTGAGAAGAAATCATCATTGGAGTCAAAGCGATACTGGAAAATATCTTTATAAATTTCGGGAACATCCGAAAGTGCAATCATGCAGTTTCTTATATCACCGGGTGGAATAATATTTACGTAGTCACGAATAACGCCACTACTTCCACCATCATCCGCCACTGTCACAATTGCCGTCAAGTCAACGTCGTATTGTTTCAGATTCTTCAGTATAACTGGCAGTCCTGTCCCACCACCGATAACTACAATTCTCTTTTGGCGTTTTTTTGGTTTAGTATTCATACTCATGAGCGATTTACCGTCTCTTTCCGTTTCCCTTTATCCCGGTGTGAGATGTTAACAGGGTAACCGTCATTTTTTAAGTGTGCACCTACACGTTCCGCTAATGCGACTGAACGGTGTTGGCCACCTGTACAACCAATTGCAATGGTTAAACTGGATTTCCCTTCGCGTTTATATCCTGGCGTAATCGTATCCAGCAAATCGATAAACTTCCGATAGAAAGCTTCTGTTTCAGGCTGTTGCATCACATAATCATAAACGGGTTTATCCATTCCTGTTAAAGGTCTTAATTCATCAATATAATGCGGGTTCGGTAAGAAACGAACATCCATAATGATATCAGCATCAATCGGCGCGCTAAATTTGAAGCCAAAAGAAACAACCTCAATATGAAACAATTGCTGCTCCTCATTCTGAAAACGTTCCAAAATTAATTCACGAAGTTGCCGTGGTGAAGTATGGCTGGTATCCAAAATCCATTGCGCACGGCTACGCATATTCGCAAGCAAATCGCGTTCGCGGCGAATACCATCTGTAATGGTGCCGGATCCTTGTGCCATCGGATGATTCCGACGTGTTTCTTTATAACGTGATACAAGTGCATCGTCTGAAGCATCCAAATAAATCGTTTTTGTCGTCACAAAAGAAGTGTTATCCAGATTACCGATTCCTGACAAAATTTCGTCAAAAAACGCTCTAGAACGCAAATCGATGACTAGACAAACTTTAGTAATTTTTCCGGACTCTTTTACAAGCTCCCAGAATTTTGGCAACAAACTCGGTGGCATATTATCCACACAAAAATATCCTAAATCCTCAAATGTTTGTAACACGACGGTTTTACCTGCCCCACTCATACCTGTTATTATTACAAGTTCTAATGTATCTGCCATCCTTGCATATCCTCCTCTTTGATTCTTTCAACATTATATCACACCGGGCGTGTCATATGTAAACTTTATAGTGAAAGTTATAGCAAGTGGTTTTACCGGCGTACACGTTTTTGTAAAGCGCTGAAAGCCGGTAAAAAAGAAAAAATACCGGCTTTCAGACTTACGAGTATCGCTGGACGCCGGTAAAATCATCTAATTACCGGCATACACCCTATAGTTAATGGCTGAAAGCCGGTGTATTTATCATTCTGCCAACAAAAAAAGAAACGCAACAAATTCCGTTGCGTTTCTCATTTTTATTCTCCTGTTAGAGCATGGATTGCTTCTTCAAATTTACTTACTTTTTCATCTACAGCTTGGCCTGTGTCAGCTTTTGCTCCAATGTAAAACTTAATCTTTGGTTCTGTTCCACTTGGACGGATTGCGATCCAACTACCGTCTTCTAATTTGTATTTCAATACATTTGAACTTGGCATAGCAATTGACTCATTTGTCCCATCTGCGAACGTTTTTGTTTGTGTATGGAAGTCTTCAATTTCCGTAACAGCAATTCCCGCAAAGTCAGTTGGTGCATTTTCACGGAATTTCGCCATCAACGCTTTAATTTTTTCTGCTCCCGTTAAACCGCTCATTGTTACCGAAATTGTTTTTTCTTGGTAATAGCCATGTTCTTCATATAGCTCTACTAAACCATCATAAAGCGTCTGCCCTTTTTTCTTATAATAAGCCGCAACTTCAGCTATTAATACCAAAGCTTGAATAGCATCTTTATCACGAACGAACGGCTGTACTAAGTAGCCGTAACTCTCTTCAAATCCGAATTGGAATGTTTGGCTGCCGTCTTCTTCGTATTGCTTGATTTTCTCTGCAATAAATTTGAATCCAGTCAGAACATCCACCATTTTCGCACCATATGATTCCGCAATAACAGTTGGGAACTC